>DAOL01000084.1 GCA_002501845.1 Nitrososphaera sp. UBA217 | reverse complement strand
GAATCAACCAAAGAACGGAAACGACTTCAGGCTCTGGCGTGTCTTTCGGCGGGTTCCGGATTGGCTAGGTGTTAGTGTGTGTTATGTTCTGCCAGCATTCTAGGCAGTACTCTCCGTTTATCTGGAATATCTCTGCAGGCCTGCTTTTGCAATGGTTGCACACGCGAGCGTCGCTGTCTGAAATTCCTTCAGTATTTTCTGTCTGTTGCGCTAAAAATTGCATTGCGTTGTCTAGAAATTTGATACAATGTTGCGATATTTATACTTATTTTGAGTGTGCAACTCATTCCCGTGACATTATTGATCCTTTATTAACCGGGTAAACGAGGACACGCGCTCAATAATGAGCATCTGCTTATTTTCTGCGCAGCAGATGTTCTTATACCTCCAGCTCCAGCCAATACGATTCAAAAGTAGATGACCCGACATGAATCCTTGTTCTGAACAAAACCCCATAATGGTTGGATGGCAGCTCTAGTTATGCGCAGGCGATGGCGATTTTGCAAACAGGTTACATTGGTTTCTAGTATTCTTATTCTTGTTCTGTTCGCTTACTGGTTATTCGGACGTAACTCTTCTATCTAGTTGATGCTTTTACCGAGATCGGCTCACAATGTAGAACTGGGATTGACTACTACTGAAAAGATGTCATCAAATATCTAATCAAGAGAAAGTCGTATCTCTTATCTCTATGAGGTCGCGGAGCACCGCGCTCGCAGTCTCCATTCCACCGGCGCCCCGGCCGATTATGGTTTGCTGGCCAGAATGCTCCGATGAAAAAGTGACCGCGTTGAGAGTGCTGTTGACGCATATGGGGTCTGTCTTGGCAACTTCAGTCGGCGCTACGTTGAGCTTTCTGCTGTCGCACGCGGCTATGAGCTTGATAGCGTTGCCGCGCTGCGCGGCTTTTTTCACGTCGGCCACGGCCACCTTCGTAATCCCTGTACGTTTAACATCTCTCATTGTCACCTTCATGCCCATTACCCAGTTTGCCATGATAACCAGCTTTGCCGCAGCATCAAAGCCATCGACATCGAGTGATGGGTTTGATTCTGCATAGCCTTTTTTCGCAGCATCCAGCAGCGCCATTTCGTAAGTCAACCCTTCTCCCATCTTGCTCAGGATGTAGTTCGTTGTCCCGTTCAGTATCCCCTTAAATGAAGCTATTCTGTCTCCTTTCAAACAGCGCTTGGCAAATTCTAGGATTGGAGTTCCTCCGCCAACTGTCCCGCTGAACCGGAACATCACTCCGTTGTAGTTTGCAAGCTCGATTAGCGATGGGAAGGCGAGAGCAAGCGGCCCCTTGTTTACACTGATCACGTGTTTGCCTGTTCTCATCGCTGTAATTATGTGGGAAGTGCCAGGCTCGCCATCGGTAAGGTTGGTTGGGGTGCACTCAAGCATTACTTCTGCATCGACGCTTTCGATCACTTGCAGCGGCTTGAATTTGCCTCCTCTCTCGTAAGCGCTGACAGTTTTCTTGATCTTCTTCGCGTCGAGCAGGCGCTGGAGATCTAGACCAGCTGGCGCTACGGCTGCCCCCGCGTTGTCGACGCATGCTACAATGCGGGGCTTGATCCCGTGCTGGCTGTATAGGTCAGCTGACCTAGAAAGGAGTAGCTTCGCAAAGCTCTGCCCAACAATTCCAAAACCGACAACGATTATGCGCAAGCCGATACTGACGTTTAACATCTTGTGTGGGCTTAATAAAACTATGAATAAGTACTCTCATACAGTTCACTGCATGGATAGAATAGCTGTGGCAAATGATTTTTACCCCCCTTGGTTATATCACTGAACTCATAAAGGAATGTAGTATCGTTGCTCGACCCAATTACTACGATAATAGTTCTAATTGCGGTTGGCCTTGGGGCCGGAACCTTGGGTTCGATGATTGGGGTTGGCGGAGGCATTATTCTGGTACCGGCTCTCACATTCTTGGGTCTGTCGCCGACACAGACGGCAAGCACCGGGCTGATTGCAGTTGCCTCGACAAGCGTATCCTCAACTATAGAATATTCTAGACAAAGGCGGATAGACTACAGGCTCGGGATCGAGATGGCCGCCTTTGCAATACCTGGCGCGGTGCTTGGAGCCTACATCTCAGGCTACCTGACTGAAGAGTCATTCAAGCTTTACTTTGGCGTATTGCTGCTGCTCACTGGCATCTATGTACTGTACAAAAATTCAATCCTGAAAGACAGCGCTGCTAAAAAGCGCTCGACGACGTTGCGGGCGGCGGCATTTGCCGCGACCTTTGGTGCCGGAATCATATCAAGCCTGTTTGGCGTTGGCGGCGGAATAATATTCGTGCCAGCAATGCTGCTAGTGCTTGGACTGAGTATGCAGCGCGCCGCGCCGACATCGCAGTTGACGCTCATGATGACATCCATAGCCGGCGTCCTTACACACGGGTTCTTGGGTCATCCTGACTACTTCCAGGCAGCTATTCTATCGGCAGGCGCGTTTGTCGGTGCCCAGATAGGGTCAAGAGCGTCCCGTACGGCAAAAGAGGCACTGCTCCAGCGGCTCTTAGGCTTGGCATTGATAGTAGTGGCCATCGAGTTTATCATTGACTGGTTAACCTCAAAATGACTAGGCAATGTTGTGCTTGCGGCCCTTGCTTTTGGCATTCATGTACATGGCCACTCAAAATGATTTTTATGGGTTATAGACAAAATTACTTTCTTGCCTCGTCGACGTAGAATATTGCTTCATTTCTTTCGAGTGCAACGCCGGCTGCCAAGTTCAAAATAGAATTGTGCAACCTTGCGGCGTCCGGCTCTGCTCCTTCACTGTTACCGGCGAGCACAAGATGCAGCTTGATGCTCGAGGCAAGAACATCTACCAATTCTTGGTTAACGGTTGAAGTGTATGGTCTGAGCGCTCCGCGGAATACATCCGCCCTTGCCCTCAAAATGCCAGAGATTTTTTTGCCAACCGGCGCGTCCGGCCCCACGATTACGACTGTACCCTTGGAGTCCTTGTATTTTGCAGGCTCTTCGAACGCGGCTTGAGGTGCCATTGCGTTCACTGCTTCCCTTGTTATCAATCCGGGAATGTAGATGAAGTTGTCGACAAGCAAGTCCCACTGCTTTCTCGTAAACGAGCTGAAGGCGGCATTGTANNCTGTCTTTCAGGTCCGGCTGCTTCGGTCCGTCAACTGCTGTTCCGACTACTGGCTTGACCGGGTAGAATACGCGATCGTTCGGGATTACTCTTCCGTTTATCAGCTTGCTTATCTTCTCATCACAGAGGTTCATGACCATTTCTGCTACGTCCTCCTGCGTGAGGAACTCGCCATCTACTATCATTTTGCTGGTATTGTTTTGTATCTTTTCGGCAATCTCCTGCATCTTGGCAAGAGCGCCTGCAACAGTCTCTGAAAGTTTCTTCACATTTTCTTCTGATTCTTCCCCGCGTGCCTTGGCGATTTCGTCTGCTACCTGCCTGCAGCCTTTTGCAACCTTATCGTCCGTCTCGCCCAGTAGCGGAAGCGCGCCGGCGGTGACCCTCTCAACCTCGACAGAGCTGAGTCCGGGATAGCCGCCGACGCGCAGGAATTCAGCAGCCGCTTTTGGATAGACAGTTTTGTAGATCCTGTCAGAATGCACGGGCCCGGGGTTCGTCGAAATCGAGCGTATGTCCCGCTCTGCCAGCTCCCAGGCAAGAGCCTCCGCGAGGCGGTTCTTGGCTCCCTGCGCTGCAGTGTACGGGGCCCTAAACCTGTAGGGCCTCTGCTCGTAACGGTTCTCTTCGGTGAAAAACGTCGCAATAGTGATTATCTTGCCGCCCCTTTCCATAGCGCTCAGGCCGCTGACAGAAGTCCAGAACGTGCCTGTCAGATGGATGGCAACTGCGTCGCGAAATTCTTTTACGCTTGCATTTGTAAAAGTTTTGACCGGCCCTGAAACGCCGGCGTTGTTGACAATGATATCGACCCTGCCAAATTGCTTCTTCAGGCTTGCAAACATGTTGTTGATGCCGACTTCATCCGCAACGTCGACTCCGGGAAAAACCGTGACCCTGCCGGAAGATCCTGCAGAAGCAATTATTTCGTTCAAAATGTCTTCTGTCTGGTCCAGAGGCTCTTTCCTCCTGCCCAAAATGACGACGTTGGCGCCATTCTCCGCAAACTTTTTTGCTATTGCCTGGCCGATGCCGGTCCCACTACCCGTGATAACAACGGTTTTACCGCTAAATTTCAGGCCAGACTTGAGAGAAGACTGCTTTTCCATAAAATTGCAAGTTTTTCAGGACTATTAAAGGTAACTTCGTCTGTGGGAGTAGTTATTAACGCCTTTGTAGAACAGTGAAACACTTTAGCCTTGCCATAGATCGTGACATAGTCGTACAACGGGTTGACACTGATCTCGCCTTCGCGCAACATGACCTCCTTTAGCACCTCGGTCAGCTTAGCGTCTTGTTGCAGGACTTCGGCAAACTTATCGGCGCCAGTCCACTTGACGTCGACTACGCGCTTGCTTCGAAAATGACCTTTGGTTAAAGGCTCGCAATTTGCCAGAACATTGCCATTCTCTCTTTCCAGCTTTACGATGTAGTGCGTCTGATAGTACTGCAGAAGACCCAAGGTAATGGAGTTGGATCTTGCGTTGGATGTTCTAATTGCTCTGCTGCAGTATCTGGACAAAGTTGATGTTTTTGCCGCTCATCTTTATCAAGCCCTTGTTAGTAACCAATCCGGACGTGAGGGCAAAACCGTGGCTGTAGTATGTTTGTTCGCGCTCTAGCTGGTGTGAGCCGTACGAAAGCGCGCCGCAGTCAATTCCGCTTTCATTTCCTGCGCGAGCTTTTCGAGCACGGTCACCCTCTTTATTAGATGGAGTCAGCCTTTCCGTGACCGTCTTTATTTGAATCAGCCTGCGAAGAATGATCTGGTGCCCCACGGCAACCAACGAAATTTCCGACCATGAATAAATTCTACTGTAGCCTTTTCAGGTAGTTTTTGATACCTGATTTCTCCAGCTTATGTGCCTTTTTCAGCACGCGTGATTCCAAGTCGCGTTTGTATTTTTCGACCTTACTGGCTATGTGCGAGTGCTTTGCCGCCAAGATCTGGCAAGCAAGAATGCCCGCATTCTTGGCGCCGTTTATCGCGACAGCGGCTACAGGGACGCCGGGCGGCATCTGGGCTATGGAAAGGAGCGAATCAAGGCCGTCAAGGCTCTTCGTCTTGATGGGCACGCCAATGACCGGCAGGGGCGTCAGTGACGCCACCATGCCGGGCAGATGAGCGGCGCCGCCAGCGCCTGCGATGATGACCTCTATACCTCTTTTCTTGGCCTTCATAGCATAGTCAACCATCCTCCTTGTAGTTCGGTGGGCAGATAATATCCTGATTTCGTTCGGGACGTTAAACGAATCGAGAGTTTCTTTTGCCTCTTTCATTATGGCCAGGTCAGAGTCACTTCCTATTACGATGCCAACAAGAGCTTTTTTCATTCCTTTCCACCCATAGGGACAACTTCAACCGCATTTCTAGCCTTTGCGGCGCGCGCAAGCGCCTCCTTTACAGTCCGGGCGGTGGCGGTGATGTGGCCTAGCTTGCGCCGCGGCCTGGCAGTTTTCTTGCCATAAATGTACAGCTTGACCGCTGGTACCTTTAGCAATTTTGTCAGACCTTTTATCGCGTAGGAACCATTTGAATTTTCAGCTCCGAGTATGTTGACCATGACGGCAGGTGACAGTAACTCTGGCTTTGATAGCGGTAGGTCGAGCACAGCTCGAAGGTGCTGCTCGAACTGCGAAACGGAGCACGCCTCGTTGGTATAGTGGCCCGAGTTGTGTGGCCTCGGAGCGATCTCGTTAATCAACACGTCGCCCTCTCTTGTTACGAACATTTCAATACCGAATATTCCCGCGCCGTGCAGAACTTCCATCGCCCTTTCTGCCGTCCTTTTTGCTTTTAACTCTAACTTGCGGCTGATCCTCGCCGGCACTATCGTGGTGTCAAGGATGTTGTTCTTGTGTATGTTTTCTACAACCGGGAACGACTCTATCTGGCCGCTTGGGTTGCGAGCGACCATTATCGATATCTCTTTCGTGAACGGCACGAACTTTTCCAACATGCACTCCCTGCGTGCAAAGTAGTTGAACGCTTCGTGAACCTTGCTTTTCGAAGTGATCAAAAAGTTGCCCTGGCCGTCGTACGAGTCTTCGCATGCCTTAAGCATCGTCGGAAATCCGAATTTTCCACAAAGCTCGCGTAAGTGGTTTTCAGAGTGCACGAGCGAAAATTCCGGCACGGCAATTCCATGCTCTTTCAGGAATGATTTTTGTCGGTACTTGTTCTGTATTATGCGCAGGGTCCCCGGTGTCGGCCTGACTGGGTAGCTCTTTAATTCAAGCTCTTTTAATGCCGCGGAATTTGCTAGCTCTATTTCATAGGTAATCACGTCGCAGTTTTCAGCGAGTTTCATTATTGCACGTTCGTCTTTGAAGTCCGCCACTATCTGTCTGTCAGCTATCCTCGAAGCGGGGCAGTCTTCCGTTGGGTCAAGGACGATAACCTTTAGCGACATCCTTCTTGCCTCATGCGCGATCATTTTGCCTAGCTGGCCCCCGCCGATAATGCCAATGCAGACAGGCCTGTCGATGGCGAGGAGATCGCTGCTAGCCATTAGTTTGGTAATAGCTGATTCGCAGCAGCGTTAAAAGTCTTTTCAATCAGATAGATTTTTTATTGCAGGGAAAGCAAGGCATTGCGATGAGGCTTCTGCGCAAGGGCAAGGTGAAGGACATTTACGAGCTTGGCAACGGTAACATTCTGTTCCACTTTTCAGACCGAGTTTCGGCCTTTGACGTTAAGATGGCCACGTCCATACCAAGGAAAGGAGAAGTGCTCTGCAGGTTCGGGCAGTTCTGGTTCGACGCGCTTCAGACACCACACCACATGGTAAAGGTGGTAGACAAGGACAAGATGGAGGTGAGGAGGCTCGAAATGATACCCGTTGAATGCGTGGTGAGGGGATACTTTTACGGCAGCTTTGTAGACCGATACAAAGATCGCTTGGGAAACGAGCTGCCTTCAAACTTCGAGCCTGTCATAGCGTCGAAGCTGCCGCGGCCCATTTTTGACCCGACGACAAAGTCGGAAGAACACGATATACCAGTACCCAGGCAGGAGGTAATATCGTCTGGCATTTTGCCTGGCAAAGACTATGACTACCTCGAAGAAACATCGATATCACTATATGAAAAAATGAGCAAGATCGTAGAACGGGCCAACTTTATCATCGCAGACATCAAGTTTGAGTTTGGTAGAAATGAAAAGGGCGACATTGTCCTTGGAGATTCGCTCGGGCCTGACGAATACCGACTGTGGCTCAAGACAGACTACCAGCCTGGCAAAACTCAGGAAAGCTATGACAAGCAGCTCCTGCGTGACTGGCTTATCAAGACAGGATTCAAGGACAAGGTGGACATGCTTGCCAAGGAAGGCAAAAAACCCGAATCGCCCGAAGTGGCGCCTGAAGTGGTAGAAGAGCTCAGCCGGCGATACGTGTTGGCCTATGAACGCATAAGCGGCCGCAAATTATAGCTCAATTTCAGACCTGCTTTTTGCCGCCTTTTGACCAGCTTGTACGATTAAAATCGGTCATAGAGATTAGGACGGGCGCCCGGGGCAGATATTTGCAATAATTACCGGGCTGTTATCCTAATTATCATAGCGTTACAAGCAGCATATTAGCACAATAGTAACAATCGTTATATAGAGTCTAATATCACAACGCGACGATGTTAGTTAGACCATTTAACAGCTTAGACAAAACTATTTGATCATCGCCTTTTACTATGCATGTACAATTCTAGAATCACGATGGTTGAAACGTTGTTTCAGAGGGACATTAAGATAAAAAGAGTGACCACGCTTGGATACTCCGCTGCCCAGGCCTTAAACGACCCCGTCAGGATCAAAATCCTTGAAATCTTGAGCCACGTGCAAATGTGTGCCGAAGAAATCACCAAAACACTAGGCAGCTCTGGCTACAAGAAGGCGACAACTACCATCAGACATCATTTGGACACGCTCAAAAGTGCTGGCTTAATTCAGGCTACTAAAATGGTCGAAGTTAGAGGTGCGGTGATGAAGTATTATTCGCCTACGCTAAGAGCATTCAGCTATGATATGCCGGATCTCGAAAAACATGTCAAGCTCGTCGACGACACCGGTACGAAAATGTTCAAGATTTTGAAAAGCGTGCTTGAAGACAAGAAATTTATTGCGGCGTTTGTCGGAAAGGATGCTTGCGGCCAGTGCAAGGGAGACCACTACAAAGAGTATGCCGCGCTGGAAATAGTGAGTGCCGCGCTAGCAAAAGCCATGGACAGAAAAGAGTACGCGGAATTGATTATAGGGAAAGAGCAGCCAAAAAAGTAGCTATTCGACAGTGATCCTGAATATCCCCCTTTCCTCCGTGTCCTGCAGCATCCTGACCATTTTCCTTGGCACATCAGAAGAGGCCCTGTCACACCTGACTGACATTGTGCGGGGGCAGACGAAGCCAGTCTTGCGTATCACGATGTCGTGAGGGTTTTGCAGGGTAAACCGCTCGTCACCTTTCCCGTTTATAAGAAATGATTCATCGCCGACCATTATCTCTATCCTGACGACAGAGTCGTTTGATCTCAGTCTGCGTCTTAGATTTTGGTCGAAGTCAGCGCATGCTTTGCTTGCCCGCACACCTATAATGCAGTCGCCTCTCAGCGTCAAGTGATCATCCCTGGTTATCTCGGCTGTCTTGCTATGGAGCGACCGGACGTTTGGGTGGCCGTAAAATGTCACTTCGTCCTGAATCATATGCAAGTCCCATGATTTGGACGATATTAAAATCAAGCTTGCATTTGCTTTTGGGCATAGGCTTCATAGTTAGGCTTAAATGGAACATTACAAAAAATGTAGATTGAATTGTTACCAGCAGCAGCGGGCTATGACAGAGCCATTACCGTATTTTCGCCGGACGGCAGGCTTTACCAGGTAGAATACGCTATTGAGACCGTCAGACGCGGGACATTAGCAATAGGAGTCAAGACCAAAGACGGCGTAATACTTGCAGTTGAAGAAAAGGCAAGAAAGCTTCAGATATCAAACGTAACCCAAAAGATCTTCCAAGTTGACGATCACATTGGCATTGCAGCAGCAGGCTATATCCCTGACGCGCGTACGCAAGTCGACCACGCCCGGTTTTTTGCCCAGAGCAACCGGCTAATCTATGACGAACCAGTGGACGTAGAAGGCGTTGCCAAGAATATTGCAGATATGGCGCAGCAGTTTACGCAGTACGCTGGTGTAAGGCCCTTCGGTGTTGCGCTCATACTTGCAGGCGTTGACAAGAACGGCTCCGAGCTTTTCTTGACAGACCCGAGCGGTACTTACATCGGCTATGATGCAGTAGCTATCGGGGCCGGCAGCGATCAGGTAACAGAATTTCTGGAAAAGAGCTACAAGGTGGATATCGGGCTTGACGAAGGTGCTGCACTTGCAATCGAATCTATCTATCTGGTAAGCGAGGAAAAGACAGGTACAAGGCACTTAAAGATGGCGATAATCGACAACAAGACAAAGACGATGCGCAAGATAGAGGACGAAGAGATAGAGAGATACGCTTCGATGGCCAGAGACAAGACCTCAAAGCGGGGCGCCTGATAAAATTATAAGAAATAGCTGCAAAGCTGAATTGCACAATGGTAGCAAAAATAGGCACCAAGGCCCCGAACCTTGAAGTTTCCAGCTGGGTTCATGGAAAGCCCACTAACATTGACGAGGAAAAAGGAAATGTAATCTTGGTCGAAGTTTTTCAAGTCAACTGCCCCGGGTGCTTCCTCTATGGAATCCCAGAGGCAATAAACATTTACAAGAAGTACAATGACAAAGGGATAACTGTCTTAGGATTGGCAACCGCCTTTGAGGATTTTGACAAAAATACGCTTGAAAACCTACAAAAACTCGTCACGACTGGAGAGGTCATCGGCGAGACGTACCGTACACTGGCGCAATATGGTCAATTAAAGGATGGCAACAAGCTGCCCTACGAGATGCCATTTCAAGTAGGAATGGATTTGCTAAAGAAAGAATCAAGCCAGTTGACAGACGGCAAAATAATGGACTTCATCGAGGCCAATGTCCCTGACTTTAGATCATACACTGAAAAGGACCTGAAGATGCTGGTTGAGCGTGTGGAACAGTACCTTAGATCAAAGGAATACTCTGCCAAAACCTTTGAAGAGTATGCCCTGCGCGGGACTCCATCAAGCATCCTCATCGACAGGAAGGGCGTCTTGCGTTCAACGTTTTTTGGATCAAATGGCTTTTTAGAAGGCCCAGTTGAAGAGCTGCTGAAGGAGTAATGCCGGATCTCTGGGTCGCAATACCAGACTCTTCGCTTTCAGACGAGCAGACAAGGCGCGACAAGAGCATCAAGATTGCACAGTTTGCGCGCGCCTGCTCTATCTTTAGAGTAAAGAGGATATACATTTACCAAGACCCATTATCACAGTTTGAAAGGGACGATTCTGATTTGCTCAAAACGATTTTGCGCTACCTTGACACTCCCCAGTACCTCCGCAAGATAATATATCCAAGGATGCATCAGCTAGAATACGCAGGCATACTACATCCGATCAAGGCGCCGCACCACAGACCACCAGAAGACATCAAACGCGTCAAGGCTGGCGACGTGCGCACAGGAATCATCGCCAAGGTCAAGGGGCAGCTGTTTGTTGAAGTCGGGCTTGGGTCATTGGTGCCGTTTGGTGGCCAGGGCTTTGAGGGCAAAAAGCTGAACGTCAAGTTCATCTCGCCATATCCCAACCTGAAGGCGATTGAGGCAACAGAAGAAGACATCATTGAGTACTGGGGTTACGAGGTAAAAGAAGTGCCGTCGCTCAGCAAGCTACTTGCGAGCGCAGAAAATACCGAAGTCGTCATCGCGTCAAGGAAGGGCAGCTACTTCAAGAATGTAGAAGCCAAGCTGGCCGAACGCGCCAAAAATGTGCAGAATATCCTTGTTGCATTTGGAGCGCCAAAGTACGGCGTGCCAAATATTCTTGCAAAGGAAGGCACTAGCACGAAACCGTACGAATTTGTCGTCAACATGTTTCCGAACCAAGGTACGGAAACAGTCCGGTTGGAAGAAGCTGTACTTGGAACTTTGGCATTACTCAATAACTTTCTGCCGGCAAGCAATCGCTCTGCTCACTTCAAATAACTTATTAAAGGGACAGGCAGAGTGATGCAGAGTATCTATGGGTCATCGAAAGTACAGTGCTCCGAGGAGGGGTAGTGTTGCCTTCAGACCAAGGGCTAGAGCGAAGAGCCTTGAGGCAAGAGTTAGAACTTGGCCTCGACTCGTAGCAGAAAAGAGCTCACTTTCAGGATTTGCAGGTTTTAAAGCCGGCAGTATTCACGTATTGACAATTGATGACAGGGAAAAGACTCCGAACTTCGGCAAGCAGCTGCTCAACCCCTCAACTGTAATCGTGACACCTCCAGTTAGGGTGATTGGTATCCGCGGTTACAAGAAAGACCTTTATGGTCAACATGCGATTTTTGATGTCTATGCGAAGGACGTGCCAAAAGAGCTGCCGCGGAAATTTGACGCCAAGACCAGTGAAGAAGCCTTTGCAAAGGCAGAAGGCATAGTTGGCGCCGCAAGCTCCGTCTTTGCAATAGTTGCAGTTTCTCCAAATTCCGTCGGCCTTTCTCAAAAGACCCCGTTTGTTTTTGAAATGGCGGTATCAGGTAGGGACGCAAAATCGCAATACGACTACGTCAAAGGGGTCCTTGGCAGGGAAGTCACTGCGAGCGACATTTTTCAGGTTGGACAGAACATTGATGTTTTTGGCATAACCCGTGGCAAGGGCATTGAAGGCCCTGTTACAAGGTTTGGAATCAAGAGAAAACAGCACAAGTCAAGAAAAAGCGTCCGCGCAGTAGGAACGCTCGGTCCTATCTCGCCAGCAGTAGTCATGTACACCGTTGCCAGACAGGGTCAGAGGGGATTCCACCAGAGGACCGAATACAACAAACGCATACTTGCCATGTCAAACACCGAAAAAGACGGCCAGAATTCGATAAACCCTTCAGGCGGTTTCAAGCACTTCGGTCTCGTCAAGGGTGACTACATAATAGTCAGAGGCTCGGTTCCAGGCGTTCCAAAGCGCCTGATCAAGATGAGACACCCGATACGCAACGTCCCAAAGAAGGTGCTTGATCCAAAGGTTCTGGAGGTTGTCGTTGAATAATGAAGGCCAAAGTCGTTGCGGTAAGTGGCAAAGAAGTGGGCGAAATTGAGTTGCCTATCGTATTTGACACACCTTACAGACCAGAAGTAATCCATAAGGTCTACGTGAACCTGCTGTCACACTCGTACCAGAGGCAGGGACGCTATCCTGCTGCAGGCGAAATGGTGAGCGCAGAGTCGCGCAACACCGGCCTTGGCATTGCAAGACTTGCAAGGGCTCGAGGCGAAGGTTTCCCGAGGGCAGGTCAGGCTGCAAGCGTGGCCAGCGTCAGGCACGGCAGGGTTGCCCACCCACCAGAATCGTGGAAGATGATCTATAAGAAAATCAACCACAAGGAAAGGCAGCTCGGGCTTTGCTCTGCAATAGCGGCGACTGCCAGAAAGGAGCTGGTCCAACATCGAGGCCACAAGATAGGCGACAAGGTAAAACTCCCTATAATTGTTTTAAACGGCATTGAATCAATTGCTAAGACCAAAGATCTGAAAAAGGCACTGCTGGATCTCGGCCTTGG
>DAOL01000002.1:1429-5978 GCA_002501845.1 Nitrososphaera sp. UBA217 | reverse complement strand
CTTGCATGTGGCCCACTCTTAAACGTCGCTGGCAGCAATTGTTGCCCGCTCTTTTACCCTTGCGAAATAAATCATGAACCCGATCCATGAGCCGACCTGTAGGACAGTGATGTATGCGTCTATTGCACCCGACTCGTAAATCCGGGTGTAAAATCCTTCCAGAATTATCTTGGCAGTCTGGTCCACAGAATATGCCAAGCCGACTGTTAAAATGGCATAATGTTTCTTGGCAAACAACCAGACCGTTATTATGGCGCCGCTTCCAGCTAGTCCAAAGACGCCGCCCATCGCGTTGTAGACAAAACTATGCTGTGGCCTTCCCGAGCAAACCATGTGGCCCCCCGTCAGGTCGACCCACATCCGATAATCGAAGCCGCTGGTAGTGCAAACATAAACATGACCTAGCTCATGGAGCAAGCTAACAGGAACGCTCAATGCAAAGTAGAGTACCACCGACCACACAATGACTTGCCGGCGGAGCTTCAATAGCTATTCAAGCGCGTTATGGTGCTTTTAGCCTTCCTCCACAGTAGCATAGTAGCATAGTAGCTAAATGTTAAAATACTTACAGGCAGTTACGCATGATAGCTCGGGATGCATAGTAGAGTTTTTCTTGGCCAATCAGGGATAATGGTGCAGCAAAACGGCACTACTATATCTCTTGACCCTTCTTACCCCATAAATTGCGATTTTACTTTTGTTTCACACGCGCATGTCGACCATTTGCACAGGCGCGGCAGGAAAAAGATCAAGACGCAGGTGGTTGCATCAAAAGAAACGACACTCATCGCTCAAGCGAGGGGCTATGAAATTGTTGACCCAGCCGAGGACCAAGGCGGTCTTCAGCTTGTCGACACGGGCCACATACTTGGTTCGCGCGGGCTCTTGGTAGACGACGACCTCTATTACACCGGCGACATCTGTATGAGAGAGAGAGCGTTCATGAAGCCCGCAAAGATGCCTCATGCACGCACGCTGATAATCGAGTCAACATTTGGTATGCCCGAATACATCTTCCCGCCGCTATCGGAGGTAATGCACAGGACAAACAAGATAATTTCCGAGATGTACGACCTTGGCATCCCTGTCATACTGATGGGCTACACGCTTGGAAAGGCGCAGATGCTTACGAAATTATTCGGCCATTGGCATCCGATAATACATGATTCTGTAGCCAAGATCAATTCGGTATATTCAGAGCTTGGAGTAAAGCTAGCATGCGGCGTGACTCACAGGCAGGCAGAAGAGCAAGGGCTTTTGTCAAAGAGCATACCGTGGGTGATGGTCGCACCGTTAATGTCTGAAAGGAACGCGTTTGTAAGAGAAATGAAGGACAGGTTCGGCGCAATTACGATCGGTTTTAGCGGCTGGGCAGTCGGTAACCGCTACAAGTACATGATGGGACTCGATTATGTGATGCCGCTGTCAGATCACTGTGACTACAAGGAACTGGTAGTGGCAGTCAAGCAGTGCAGACCTGACAAAATCTACACATTCCACGGCTTTGCGAGAGAATTTGCAGAATCCTTGCAGGAAATGGGGTTTGACGCCGAGCCAGTCGACAATGGGCATAACAGGAAAGCAGCACAAATGGCGCTCACACTGGACTCGTTCCAGTGACGAATTCTTTTGAGCAAAATACTACTAAGGATAGAATCAATTCGCCGTATTTGTAAGGGCAACGCGGCTACTTTTTCGCCTGTTCCCGGAAGTACGGAATGACTTTGTTGCCAAATTGCTCAATGCTTCTGAAGTAGCCCTCTCCCCAGAACCTGATGATGAAGTGGTTGGTCCCGGCTTTAATAAAACGCTCTAACATCTGGATTACATCGTCTGGCTTGCCGACTCCAATTGCAGTGCGCGCCACGCTGTCAGGAATCTTAATGGCAGCGCGCTTCATCTGCTCCATAAGCTCCGGCTTATTCATGGCGTATTCTGTAAAATACCTGCGGAAGTCAAACTCCGAGTCCTGTTCTATATTGTGCACCTTCAAAAGCTCTGGCTTGAAGAGGCTGACCTTGACCGCGTTTTTCATCTTGTTCCACGCCTCTTCGCCGTCTTCGGTGAAATAAACATCCACGTCGTTCGCAAACTGGAAGTTAGAAAGATCCCTGCCCTGCTTCTTTGCATGATCCTTGATCACGTTTGCGTGGTGCTTGAAGAGCTCTGGTGTATAGCCTATTGGGATCCAGCCGTCGCCGTACGTTGCGCACAGTTCCAGTGTTTTTGGCGCGCCAGCAGCGATGTATACGGGCGGCCTTGGCTTCCTTATACTCTTTGCTTGCAAGCAGGCATTGATGAGCTTGTAGTATTCGCCGTTGTAGTTGACGCGATGATCAGGATCCGATTCGAATAGCCGCTCGATGACTTCAAGCTGCTCCCTGAATTTTGTTACAGGCTTGCTGAATTCGATCCCAAAGTCGACTACGTTCTGGGCCTCGCCGGCTCCTATGCCAAGGACGCCACGGCCGTTGGTTATCCTGTCAAGCGTGATCGCGGACAGCGCGATCGCAGACGGGTGCCTCCTGATTGCATCGGTCACGCATGCCCCAAGCTCGACATGGTGCGTTATCGCTCCAAGAGCCGCGAGCATGAGCCACGCGTCGTTCACAATCGCATTTTTCCACTGTGGCACGTTAGAGTGGTCCATTGCCCACACCGAGTCGTAGCCCAGTCTGTCTGCCATCTGTGCGGCGGTCATGATCTGGTTTTCATCAAGTCCGAGCCTAGCGACGTTCAGCCCCTGCGTAAAGCCAAATTTTACCTTCAAATTGCAAATCCTCCGACCAACGAGAGATAACCATCAATATCCATTTGACACTACGATCAAAGTGAGGATATATTTTAAGTCTTTGAATGCCGGAGCCAATTTTTCATCAGAATTGCACGCCGGCTTGTCAACATAATGTATTCAAACTGTCAACAGTGCTTGAATCACCATGTAAAATCGCTACCGCGCGATGCAACTCCAGAAATGCTAGGCAGCAAAGACGCCATTGACGATCAGTTCATGGGGATTATAGATGACCTCGTTGTCATGTCTGAGAACGATTCTGAGCTGGCCGAGGGATTGAGGTGGATTGATGCCCAGTCACAAAAGAATGGAGTGACCTTCTACGAGATGGCCATGATAATCCTAAGAAAACACATGGCTGAGAGAAGAGCAACAGAGTGGCTTAAGAACAAGCTCAGCCAGTAGCAGAGCGCACTGCCTTGTTGACCGCTTCCTGTATTCTCTGGTTTGTCACGTCGGGGAGGATGTTGAATGAGCTCAGCTTTTCTTTTGATACGAGGTCTGCAAGAGCATAAGCGACATTCACAAGAAGCTGCTGGCTTATCTTCCGTATCCTATTATCGAGGATTGCCCTCATCGCGAATGGGAAGACCAGAGCATTGTTGGCCCTGTTCTCAAACTTGTAGCTGCCTGTAGCTATTACCCTCGCGCCGGCTTCAAACGCCTCTTTTGGATGTATCTCAGGGTCCGGATTGGTGAGCGGGAATATTATCGAATCCTTGTTCATGGATTTCACCATTTCGGCGGTCATGAGGTTCTTGACGCCTGAAACGCCGATAAATACGTCTTTGCCCCTGACGGCATCAGCAAGGGTGGTGATTCCTTCCTTGGGTTTAGTTATCAAAGCAAGCTCCTGCTTGTACCTGTTCATGGACCCTAGCGCTCTTGTCCTAGAGATAACACCCAGTGAATCGGTGACTACCACGTCGCGTATCCCGATCGCATACAAAATTTTTGTAATGCCATAGCCGGCAGACCCTGCGCCTGCCACAACCACGCTGGTGTCCTCCGGCTTTCTCTTTGTGAGCCGCAGCGCATTGAGTAGCGCTGCCAGAGTAACGACTGCAGTGCCGTGCTGATCGTCGTGAAAGACCGGGATGTCCAGCTCTTCTGTAAGCCTGTCCACGATCTCGAGTACCTTCGGGGTCTCGATGTCCTCGATGTTGATTCCACCGAATACCGGCGCAATGTTCTTGACCGTGTTTATTATTTCATCGGCATCTGTAGTCTCCAGGCATATCGGAAAGGCGTCGACATTTCCAAACTGTTTGTACAGCACGGCCTTGCCCTCCATCACTGGAAGGGCTGCCTCCGGCCCCAGGGATCCTAGTCCAAGGGTCCTTGTGCCGTCAGTCACTATGGCCACGTTGTTCCACTTGTTCGTGTATTCGTAGGCCTTCTGCCTGTCGGCCGCAATTTCGAGGCAGACCTCGGCTACGCCGGGCGTATAGACTATGCTGATTTCTTGGGGCGTCCTTGCAGAGACCTTGCTCCGAACCTCTATCTTGCCGCGTAAGCGCTTGTGGAGCTCGAGCGCCTTCTGGCCAAGGCTGGTCTTTTTTTTGTCGCGCGATGTCTTTCTCTTATTTTGTAGAGATTCCATTTGTGCCTGTTGCTCTCTGTCTGTTCCATGAAGCTTATTTAAGAAGTGTGCTGCTCCTGCCTGCTTGAAAGTGGTGTGTACTCGCAGCCCATGGGCCCGCAGTATTTGCCAACATATACTGCCTTGGGGCGGTAGAGCGCCGGCTTGGGCGC
>DAOL01000002.1:1118-1260 GCA_002501845.1 Nitrososphaera sp. UBA217 | reverse complement strand
TGCGCCCTTGTTGATGCGATCTCGCGCGCCGCAAAAGTGGAAGCGTTAAAGCTGTGCTCTGCGTGTATAATGAGGCAAATGTCCATCACTTTGGTCTCCTCTGCAGAGGGCTCGACTCCCCTCAACATGTAGAGAAAGTTGG
>DAOL01000002.1:0-986 GCA_002501845.1 Nitrososphaera sp. UBA217 | reverse complement strand
ATCTTTGTGTCGGCAACCTCGATGTTGCGAAGTCCGATGTTGCGTGCATCCATTTATTATAGAGATTATTGCGCTCAGTTTCTTATTAAAGTAATGTAGCATGTTTGTTGAGCGTGGTGTAAGGATGCTTGCTCTCTGGCTGAACTCTAACATTTATTAAAAGACTTCTGGCTGCCTTGTACCGTTGAAGCGAAGGGGCATGACGTACCGAGACGCGGGGGTCGACGTGGGCAAGATACGCACGGCACAAAAGTCAATCGGTGAGATAATATCTGCGACCCACCGGATGATCGTGACAGGCAGAGTCGTGTCAGGCTTCGGCCACTACGCCGGCTTGATCAAGCTAGGTTCTGAGCTCCTTGCGCTCCATTCTGACGGGGTCGGCACGAAGGTGCTCGTTGCGCAGGTCATGAACAAGTTTGATACTGTCGGAATAGACTGCGTTGCCATGAACGTCAACGACGTCATTTGCGTTGGCGCGCAACCTGTCGGCTTTATCGACTATGTTGCGCTCAGGCAACCAAATGAGTGGCTCCTGCAGGAAATTGCAAAAGGTTTGGTAGAAGGCGCGAGGCAGTCGCAGATGGCAATAGTCGGCGGCGAAACTGCTGTGCTGCCAGATGTTATTACTGGCGACGGCGAAAACGCGTTCGACCTCGCAGGGATGGTCATGGGTGTGGTAAAGGGTAAGCCTGTCCTAGGCAGCTCTATCAAGCCCGGCGACGTCATCTTGGGAGCGGAAAGCAGCGGGCTCCACTCCAATGGNNGTGCGGACTTGCAAACATTACGGGCGGCTCATTCACAAAACTAGCGCGCCTCAACACCAAGGTAAGGTACGACCTTGACGACTTACCTGCGTCAACCGGCGTATTCAAGCAGATACAGGTCGATGGCAAGATTGACACAAAGGAAATGTACCGCACGTTTAACATGGGCATTGGCTTTTGCGTTATTGCACCAAAGGCAAGCGCCGATGACATCGTCAG
>DAOL01000043.1 GCA_002501845.1 Nitrososphaera sp. UBA217 | reverse complement strand
TGTCAATTTCTTCAAGGATGCTTCAAAAAATTACATTGAAAAATTAAATACGCTTTTCAAAGAAGGATGTCTCCTGTGTAACGGCCATGCATACAAGATATTGCTTCCTCTGTCCGAGATGAGCAGGAAGGATATAATCGGGCTTGCCATAAAGCTCAAGACCCCCGTAGAGAAAACGTGGAGCTGCCACAGGGAAGGCAAAGTTCACTGCGGCCAGTGCTACGCGTGCAAGCAGAGACTCAAGGCCTTCCATTCCCTCGGTGTCAAAGACCCAGTATTCAAACGGTCCTGATATCGATGGCCCTGTTTCTGGACAGCTTGATATTGCTAAGATAGATGCTGTCAAAGGANNGTCTGGACAACTATTCTGTCCTGGGTAATGCCTGTAATAATGCCAAACCCGATTACCTGACCATTTGAAGCGAGTCCAACAAACATTCTTTTCAGGTTTTCCGGCTCGAGCTGTATTATTGGCGGCCGCGATAGTTCTGACGGCGAAAAAAGTTTGCCCATGAATATGAATTTGACCTGCGAAAGCTCTGCAGCAAAAGATCCCCTGCCAATGTAACGGAGGAATTGATATAGCCGGCGGTTTGCGCGCTCCGACATTGATTTTGACGCCTGACTGCTCGATTCGGCGTGCAAAACCTGCCATGGACCATCTTCAAATGCTTTCAGCAGCTCCGGATTTTCTCCAAGACACACTATTGCATCTGGCTGCAGCTCCTCTGCTATCATTAGCTTGTACTGGACGCCACCATTCCTCACGTAACCGTCCGTGTTGATAATGCGAATGTCGCCAAGCGTCATCGCCCTATCAATTACCGATCTCAATTTTTGAGCCACAATGCGTTCGAACCCCGCCGGCGAAATGTTTCCCACAAATTCGAACAGGCTAGCGGTGACATCTCTCAGGTCAGTTACCTGCTTTGAAAGGACTGCAGCCCCAATGCTTGCAGGCGGCCCAAGGTCTCCTTGGCCAATGTCACCGTCTATGAGGCATGGCACGAGCCTGCGCTCAAGCGTCACATTTGCAAGATACGCCGAAAGCGTGGACTTGCCCGTGTCGGTGTCGCCCGCAAGCATTACTGTAACTTTCTTGTCAGCTGCCAGGGAAGTAACCTGTTTGGCTATGTCGCGCCAAAGTGAGGTTCCGGCTTTAGTAGGATCAGCCAGCCACCTCCTGCCGCCGCGGCCTAGCCTAACACGCAGTCTGCATCTTCCCCTGGGCTCGAATGGAAGAGCCTTACCGGTTCTAATCCTAATTGTCTGTCCTGACACGTCGCTTCCAAGCACATGGCACGCACCCTCGACACTCACAGTTGCAGGGCCCTTTACCATGCGGACCTTGAAAACCGCTGACACACCGTTATAACACATTGTATGTCAGATAATTCTTCTGGGTGGTTATTTGACCAGAAAAGCAATGCTAAAGGTTTATTTCTCTATTAGAGAACTCTACGCTAAATTTGTCGGCCTCTACAGGCCCTGAGTCTCAGCGTCCGCCAGTTGAACATCCTCATCAGCACCAACTTGTGCGCACGTTGAGCCTTACGGACATCATAATGGTGGGAATTGCCGGCATGATAGGCGGTGCCATATTCGTGCTTACTGGCCCGGCCATAGGTCTGGCAGGTAGCGCTGTCATTGTTGCGTTCATTATCAATGCCATAATCACGCTCTTTACGGCCATGGGATATGCAGAGCTCGGCTCTGCAATGCCTGAAGCTGGAGGCGGATACCTTTGGGTTAGAGAAGGGTTGCCGCGGCCAAACGCCTTTATCAGCGGTTGGATGGCATGGTTTGCGCACACAATAGCCGGCAGCTTATATGCGGTAGGATTTGGCTCATTTTTCGCCGGTTTGCTGCAATACACTCAAGTTATCAATGGTGACCCATTGTTGGGGATTATTCCAATTGACAAGCTGGTAGCTGTTGCTTCCGTACTAGTCTTCATTTATATCAATGTCAAAGGAACATCCGAGACAGGCAAGACCGGTACAATAGTGACTATTGTCCAACTGGGTGCCGTTTTCGCGCTGATAGCTGCTGGATTTTGGACGATGTATAATAACCCAAACTGGACCGCCAACTTTTCTGATTTCATGCCGATGGGTGTAGGCGGCATTGTCGCTGCGATGGGCCTCACTTTCATACAATTTGAAGGATATGAAATTATAGTTCAAACCGGTGAAGAAGTGAAGAATCCAAAGAGAAACATACCGCGGGCGATTTTCATATCTCTCGCGATGGTAGTTACCTTATACTGTATTGTAGCTTTCGTCTCAATTGGTTCTATCTTTCCTGAAGGGATGGCGTCATGGAAATTCATTGGGGACAATCGGGAACTTGGCATCATGAAAGCTGCTGAAATGTTTCTACCTTATGGCGCCTTGATAGTGCTAGCCGGTGGCATGGTATCGACTTTGGCCGCGCTGAACGCAACTACATTTTCTTCCGCCAGAGTCGCATTTGCGATGGGCAGACATTACAACTTACCGCACAAACTAAGTTCAATTCATCCTAGAAACAAAACGCCGCACGTTGCAATAGTAGTATCTGGAATTATCATGGCCTTTATTGCATATACTCTCCCACTAGCAGACATAGCTGTGGCAGCAGGCGTAATTTTCTTGCTCTTGTTTACACAGGTCAACATTGCAGTAATTAGTATACGTAGAATATATGGAGACAAGATGTCGTACGGTTTCAAAACCCCCTTATTCCCAGCGATCCAGATCACTGGCATCTTTCTAAATATTGGCCTTGCGCTCTATTTGCTTGTCACGCAGCCGCTCAGCTGGGGCATAACGATTCTCTGGATCCTAGTAGGCTTTGTGATATACCGCATGTACACATTCAAGCAGGAGATACAACACTACGCCCCGATAGTGACGTCTGAAGGAGACCTGAAAAGACAAGACTACAGAATCCTGATTCCCTATACGCCCGAAAACCCTGATAGGCTAATCAAATACGCCATTAGAATTGCCAAAGAGACGGCTGGTGAGGTAAACATTCTCCGCGTAATCACAGTGCCACATCAGACACCACTTTCTGCTGGCGTGGCATTTGCTGATACTGCTAAGAGGTCGTTTGAGCCGCTGGAAAAGATGCTTGACAGTGAGACCGTACCAAACCATTACCTAGTCAGGGTTTCGCACGACACGACAGAGGCCATTCTAGCAACAATAGAGGAGCAAAAGATCGACCTGCTTGTAACCGATTTTGAAACGCTCCGGCACGATAAGAAGTTGCTAACCCTGACGACTTGCAAAGTGCTGGCGATAAACGCTGAGGATGATGCGCTTCAGCTCGAGCCTGACCATGAGCGCATTGATATCGATCTAAAGTCGCGCGCGATACCTGCTGTAGACAAGAAGAACATGGTTGTAGTTTATGACGGCAGAGAGCATTCAGAACTGGTGCTCAAGGCCACGAGCTGGCTGGAGCATTCTGGGCGTTTCAAAGTGAACTTGCTTTCAATCAGCAAGGGCGGAGGCGAAAAGAACAGTGTTGCTATGCAGCAGGACTTCCTGAGCCAGCTTGGAGTCGAGTTGAAAGAAACACAGCTAACCGCGAGCAGCTCGAGATCGGCCGATATCGTGTTGTCGGCAATAAGCTCATTCCAGCCCGACCTTGTGGTGATGGGGGCAACGTTGGGCGGCTTTTCTGTATTTAACAATCCAGACTTTCTAGCGCTCTTGGATCAGCTTAATTGCCCAGTGATAATCGCAAGGGGCTTTACGATCCCTGGCATGCATAGGGCCAAGTCTTTGCTCATGAGAGTCCTCCGAAAATAGCTAGTAGTCAGTCATCTTCCTTATGGTGTTTTTTCGCTCGTAACGCTCTCGTCTGGCCTTGACTTTCTTCTGAGCGTCAGTTATCTCTCCTCTCATTTCCAGCAGTTGTAGCAAGTTGGTAGGTGCATCGGCGCGATAGTGGTTGTTAAAGTAGGCATAGACCACTGGGACCTTTTCTTCCATGATCTGCAGCTTGGCAAGCCACGGGCGCAATTCTTGTTCCGAGTAGGTATAATCGTACCATAGCGACTTGCCACGCCCATGCCATCTAACGTACGAGTGGGTTGTGGCAGTAACGACTGACCTTGCTAGAAATTCTATGGGTGAATCTGTAACAGTGTTTGCAACGCCATATTTTTCCAAAAGATCCCACGTCTGTTTTCTATTCCACGACTCGTGACGGAACTCTACTGCAACATGAATGTCTTTTGGAAGCAGATTGAAGAATGATTCAAGGCTATCTCTTTCCTTGAACATGAAGTCTGGAGGAAGCTGCAGCAGCAGGCAGCCCAATTTTCCTGTCCTTGCAATGGGTTCCACCAGATCCACAAAGTCAAGAAATTCCTTTTCCACCCCTTCCAGCCGCTTGTCATGTGTTACAGTCTTGGGGATCTTGAGCGAGAACTTGAAATCGGCGCCTGTCGCTCTTATCCACCCGGCAACCATCGACTTTGAAGGCGCCCTGTAAAATGACGAGTCGACTTCTACGGAATTGAAGACGCGGGAATAAAATGGAAGTTTGGCAACCCTGTTGTTTGGATAGAATGCACCAACCCACTCTTGGTAGCTCCACCCGCATGTGCCCGATATGATCGTCAATCAAACGCTGTTGATATCAAGGAGATAATAACTGGATCAATTCTTGCAACTAATGGAGGAGAGNNGGAATGCCGAACCATAATCGATGCCAAAAATGCCATACTCCCTCTCCCTGTCGTGCTAGCTTCATTATAGCATGCTTTCCTGAGCTCAATATTATGCCACCTTGTAGGAACCTGTGTGAAAACCTTGCATATCCCTGCTTTCCATCACCGAGCCCATATGAACTAGGCCTTAGGTATTGTACCCAATGTGCAAAATATTTCGATATTGAAGGATCGCGCTGTCCTTGCTGCAATAGCCGATTAAGGTACAGAAGACATGGAAGGAAAGGAGCCAGGAAATGTTAGACATTTGGTTTGGCGATTTTGCGAATAGAGGTGAAGCCAAGCAAGTAGTAATAGTCTGTGATAGTTGTGATGAGGAGGCATTCATATTTCAGGACGAAGGAAACTTTTGCCTTGGGTGTTGGCAGGTGAGAACAGAACCACATGTCCAGTCTGGGTAGCTCTATTTCTAAATGAGAGACATGCTCCAATTCTTTAGAGCGGTCGAGAAAATCAACATTTTTGCCTGCTATGGAGCAAGACGAATCCTCAAGATGCAGCCTTCAGTGGCTGTTGTCGAATACCATCTTCCTAATTTTTCCAAGCTACTTTTATTAATACAAACGAAATCCTGTCCAGATAATGCTCGATAAGGTCGAGAGAAAGGTAATAAAGCTGCTTGACGGGCGCGACTCTGCTCACGACTTCCAACACATCAAGCGCGTCTACAAGAACGCTGAAGTCATAGGGCGGCGCGAAGGCGCAGACATGAAAATACTATTGCCCGCTGCTCTGTTGCACGATTTGGTGGTTTACCCAAAAGGAAGCGCCAAAACATCTAAATCGGCAGACGACAGCGCAGACATGGCAGAAAAGTTGCTGAAGAGCTACAGGTATCCCCAGGACAAAATAGACAAAATATCCTACTGCATACGCACTCACAGCTACTCAAAAAGGCTTGTTCCTGCAACCTTGGAAGCAAAAATACTACAGGACGCGGACAGGCTGGATGCGCTTGGTGCCATAGGAATTGCGCGGACATTTAGTGTTGGAGGCTCTGAAAGAAGGTCTTTCTACAACCCTGACGATCCATTCTGGAAGTCTAGCAGGGAGCTAGATGACAGAGAGTGGACGCTTGATCATTTCCGGACAAAACTTCTCAAGCTAAAGGATTCGATGCACACAAAGACTGCCAGAGAAATGGCCCAAGAGCGAGCGAGATTCATGGAACTGTTTATCAAGCAGTTGCAAAAAGAGCTCTAGCCGTAGTCGACGTAATACTTGTAGCGCTTTTCCACCTCCTTATTCTCGCCGGCAAGCACTTGAGCAATTTCATTATCAAGACTCTTTNNGGGGCGCTTGTTGCCCATTATCTTGAACCATGAAGTCGCGCATGCAGTGGAATACAGTTTGGCAAGATCCTCGACCAATCGGTCTAGTTCAAAATAGTCGGGCATTACTGATATTTACCAATTATGAACTCGAAATATATGAATCTGCTATAATTACCCACCTCTTCACAAAGTTTGCTTCCAAATCTCAGAGTGGCACGGGCCTCGGGCTATTTATATCAAAAAGCATTGTTGAGGCTCATGGTGGAAAGATATGGGGACAGAACAATGAGGATAAAGGTGCGACATTTACCTTTACTATACCATGAACAGCTTTACTAATTCCTATTTTAAAAATAAAAAGAGAGGTTCTGTCCTCGGCTTAGAACATTCCGAGGAAACGCTTCTTCTTTTCTTCTTGCACTGGCGCCTGAGCAATCTTTGTTTCACCAAAGGTGCTTTCCACGCCTGTCAGAACGACCATCACGCGCGCCTTGCCCTTCATTGCTGGATCGACTCTTGCGCCCCACACGATTCTGACGTCCTGTGGTAAGGATCTTGTGACTAGCTCTCCTGCTCTCGTGACTTCTTCAAGGGTGATGTCGTCGCCACCTGTTACGTGCACGAGTGCACCGTGGGCCATAGACATATCCTTGACGTCCAAGAGTTGTGTGTCAAGAGCCATCCTTGTCGACTGCTCAATCCTGTCGATGCCGTCATTGTAGCCGACGCCAATCGCTGCCAATCCTCGACCTTCCATGATCGCTGTCAGATCTGCGAAGTCGATGTTGATAAGTGACGCTGTAGTTATTGTTTCTGTCGTTCCCTTAATGAACTGCCCGACAAGCTCGTTTGCAACGCCGAGAGCTTGCTGTAGTGGGAGGTTACCTGCTACCCTTGTCAGTCTGTTGTTGTCGATTGCGACAACAGTGTCACACGACTTCTGAAGTCCGAGCAAGGCTTCCTTGGCCATTGTGTATCTGAAGCGCTCAACTGCGAACGGCAAAGTGACAACACCTACAACCAGCGCGCCTGTTGCTCTCTTTAGCTCGTCTGCGAGTATCTGAATTGCTCCTGTACCTGTTCCGCCTCCGAGGCCTGCGCACAGGAATATGATATTTGATCCCTGTACTTCTCTTACTATTTCCGACAAGCTTTCACGAGTTGCCTGCATACCTTTCTCAGCATAACCGCCGCAGCCCCTGCCCTGCGTAAGTTTTGGACCTATCAGGATTCTCCTGTCAGCCTTGCTGATACCCAGATGTGCCGCGTCTGTGTTAACAGCAATCAGTTTGCCCCCTGAGATACCCTTAGTCTTGATCCATGAGACAATGTTGCTGCCTGCGCCCCCTGCTCCGATTACGCAAACTGTTGGTTTGGCCATTTCCATTGCTGCGCGAATAGTTTCTTGTTCCATCACCGATTCCGGTGTTATGTTGTTTGGCATTAAGTGACTCATAAACCGAATTACATGGTAATACAAGTATAAACAGTAGCCAGTCGTCCAAATTAATGCATAATAGTTAAATACATCCAATATTGCTTTGTGTTTTTACGAATCTCATCGTATCTCGTTAAATACTGTAGACATGCAGTGTGAATGTCGGCAAAACGATTCGCCGCATGCAGAATATTATTTCCTCAACAACTTGAAGGAATGTCTCCGTGTATGGATCCGGCTGAATTTCAGTAAAGTTGGGCTGGTTACCAGTAGTTTGCTCTTATCTTTTCAATGACCCGCTCGTGCTCGGCGCCCTTTCTCCTCGCAAACTTTTCCATCGCCGACAGGGGCACCCCTCCAAGAGTTGAAGCCAGCTGAGTAAAGAACCAATTCTTTATCGGGTTGTCGTGGCCTACCTTACCCATGAACTTCTGGATGCCGTATTTGAAGTTGTGCTGCCAGGTCTTGTACATGACGCCCAGCTTGGCGGCGTCCATCGTATTGCCAATATCGTAAAAGTCTGATTTCTCAAGTAGGCCTATTGGCACGAATGTGAGAGGCGTCGTAGTGAACTTGCTGTCTGGCTGCTCCGTCTCAATCTCATGGATAAGTTGGATTGTCTCCCAGCTGTCCTCCGGGGTCTCGTCATTGTCAAGACCCATGATGAGCGTGAACGCAGGCACCCAGTAATTCTCATTGAGCGTCTTGATGCCGTTCTTGACTACCCAATGCCACTCGTCTGGTCTGTACGGCGAGAGCTTCCTATCCGCATACTTGCCGATGAGCCTGATGCTGCCGGTCTCAAAGCCACACTGGATTCCAATGTGGTTGTCCGGGCTGGATCTGATTATCTTTGAGACATTGGGGATGAGCCTTTCGTCTGCTATCGCGCCTGCGAGGGTTCCGTGTGTAGGGTTTGTGTGCTCGATGCCCGTGGCCATTATGCCGTTGAACAGCTCCTCGATCGCTTCCCTATTTGGTTGCATGTTCTTGGTGGTCCTCGGGTTTAGGCCATAGACAAAAATGTCGTCGCTCTGGACCCAGGCGTTCTTCAAACCCCCGTACTTCATGTTAATCTCTATTTCCTTCTGCACCTTCTCGACAGGATAGTACCTCAGCGGCCTCAATGTCACGTCGCAGAACTTGCATCCACGGCCGCAGCCGCGCATGACCTCGATCATTCCATGCATGCTCGGGTTGACGATATTAGGGATCTCGTCCACTGAAGGCTCATTCCAGTAATGAATGAATCTACCGTGGTGTGTCTTGTCGTTTCTTACAAACTCTTTGATTTCAACTTTAAACTGGCTCTTCTTGAATGGGTTGACGGTGTCAAACTCACCTGCAGCTAGGGCGTCAAAGAACGGTCCTGCCGCGCCGTCGAGCTCTGGACCAATCCCGCCGAGTTCGCCCTCTACCACGCCGTAGAGGCCATATTCTTCGATCTTGGCAGGATCATAATTGTACTGCCATGTGCCGGAAGCACCGGCGATGACCTTGGCTTTGCTTCCAGTCCTAGCCTTGGCAGCATTTATCCTGTAATGAAGGTCGCGGTTATAAAACTCGTCGTAGGACATNNTTGCAAATAAAGTCGAATAGCACCCTTGGTGTGACCTGGTTGCCCAGGACATGGTACCAGAAGGAGGTATGGTCCCTGTTAAAGTCGAGAGCAGGAGCACATCCAAAGAACGAAGCAAGCGAGATCCCTCGATAGGGAGACATCAATGTACGATCTGCGGTAAGAACGACTTTAGGAAACCTACCCAACGCTCCAAATCCCTTTTTAAATCAACATGATTAGGCATGCATTAAAAGGTTTCCAATATGTCAAGAGAGTTTGTATTAGGAGTTACCGGACTCGGGCACGCCGTTTTTCCACAAAACTCTGCAGGGTTTCCTTGCCTAGCTTCCTCTTCAGAACGTCCTGGATATCCCTGACGACGCCAAATCCATGGAATGTCAGGACAGTGTAGAGCGATACTAATGTCGCTCCTTTTTCGTATGCCTTCCAGGCGTCTTCTCCGGAGAAAATGCCTCCACATGCAACGATGGCAAGGTCCGGAAACGCCTTGTGCACGTCTTCTACAAGCCTTAGCATGTAGGGAAATAGCGGCCTGCCACTTTCGCCGGCGACTCCGCTTGCAAAATTCTTTGTGATCTTTGCAGACTTGGTGTCAATCGGCCTTGTGTTTCCCAGCGTGACAACCTGGCCACCGTTTTCATAAAACACCCTAATCGATTCGAGTTTGTCTTGTCTTTCTTCATCAGACGGCGGCAGCTTGCTGTACGGCGATATCTTGGACGCCTTTACCTTTCCCGGCACATGTGTGTTCATAAGGTCAATTATTTTTTTCGTAAACTCTGGCGTCTGCAAAACCTTATTGAAATCGGTGTTTGGCGAAGTTCTGTTTTCTTCAAAACCTAGGTCAATGTAAGGCGCAGTTCTTGTCAGGATTTCCTTGCATGAATCGAGCACTGCATCTTCGGTGTAGGTATCGGTAATGCCTGAAAAATTTAGCAGAATATTTGCATTGCCCCTCTGACCCTCGCTGAACTTTTTCAAGTTTTTGATCGTGTAGTCGAGTCCCTTCTGCGGGTACCCTTGCGCGTTGATAATCGCCTCTCTTTCGTCGTCCACGACAATCCTGACCGTGCCTTCGCTTTTGGGGCGCTGTGGGATTCCGGTGCGCGGGTTTTTCAGCACACTGCCGGGATTCAGAAAGCCAAAGATGTATGATGTTGGTTCTAGAACGTCGCAGTTCTTGTCAAAGCCGGCGGCAAGACCAACGGGGCCATTCAATTTGCAGTTGCCAATTTTAATCGCCAACTGGTCTCCAGGATCAAAATAAGATGAGTTTTGCCTGAGTTTGTTCGTCATCTTGAGCAATCGTTCTTTAGCCTTTTCGTGCACCACTTCCGCCTGAGCAAGCTCATCAGTGGCTTTGTGACGCGAATAAAGATATTTGCGGTAAAGCTTGAAGAGAGAGGGATCCAAACTCGCCTTAAAGGTATCTACGAGTTCCACTTTCTCTCAGACCTTCCTTCTCAACTTCTGAATCTTCCTATATATGGCTAGTGTTGGTTGTCCTTGACGAATTGCCAAAGGCCTGCAAGCAGGCTGTCAAAGCGGTAGGTGTTTGAAATTTCGTACCTGACAGAGTTGCCGTGCTCGTTAGCGACTTCGAGCACAGACATACCGTCTTCCGTCTTTATCGTTATACTCTTTTTCTCCAGATAAACGGACAGCCCATCACTCTGTTTGCTCTCTAATATTTTGGGCCGTACCAAGNNTGGCCGGCATGGCTACCCTATTGTAGTCATCTTCAATGCGTACTATATCGTTTTCCTCAAACCTGCCGTACGCGATTTCAAGTATCACACATTCGCTATCGAGCGCGCCCAGACGGTGCCTTGCCTGCCTTGGGATCGAGATGGTTTCGCCTTCTGTGAGTATGACGGCCCTACCGTCCAGCTCCACCATCGCGGTGCCCTTGATCACTTTCCAGAATTCTGACCGCTTGTCGTGGTACTGAAGACTGAGCCGCGAATTTGCACTGACGTAGATCATCTTTACTGTGCAAGGTTTGTTTTCATGAAACTTTTCAAACCTGCCCCATGGTCTGGTTTCAGAATATACCTTCATATAAGAAAATGTGCAAGAAACAATTTAACATTTGCCATTCAAAATAAACATAGTTTACAAGAAAATCATGTATCCTAACGGAACAATCCGTACCAGTTCACTCACGAGAGTGACATCTAGACAACTTTGGCAGACTTGGTCCTGTATTCAATCTTCATGTGCAGCAGGATCAAGTTAAACGCAGTTGCAGTGGCATTCGCTCCAATAATAACAAGATCACCCTTGAAAATACCGTAGGCCATCCAGAGCGCAGTGCCTGTCGCAAACATGTCCATCAGATAGCGAAAGACGTCCCCCATGCTCTTCGTCCTGTATGCCCTAACCATCTGGGGCGTGAAGCTAAAGGTGGTAAGCCCTGCTGCGGCCAGACCTATCACCGATACCAGCAAGTCTGGAAATACCGCCTGTCCAAGCAGGGGAAAAACCATTACTTTCATCGCTTCTCGAGAATTGATATTAAAACTCTGTTGTGCTCTATAATTTGACAGAGTTATATAATCAGCCAAATATACGAACTGTCATGACCCAGCTGAAGGACTTGGTAGATGGCACTGTAGTCGGCTCTGGCTCAGATTTTATAGTTATACAAAAGGGGAAAAAGCGGCTTTTGCTTGAATCCTCCAGCTTTAGGATAAAGGAGCTCAAGAACGCTACGACGCCGTACGGCTCTCAAATAGACTAGCTAGCTTAACATTTTAGTACCGAGTCAAAAAAAATACAGTAAAAAGTTAAATGGAGTTAGCGGAATAGTCCCAACATTATTGAAGCAAAAGGCTACTATAGAGGTTGCAGCTGCGCAGGCCAAGACTACAACAAAAGAAAGGGTCAGATATGACAAAAAGGCTGAGTCAGAGTTCTTTGTAGACAACTCGGCGCTGGCGGGTTTTACCACCGAGCGCATTCTGTATATGGCGGTACGCGAGCTTATTGAAAATTCGCTAGACTCCTGCGAAATCGAGCACATATTGCCTTGGTTGTCGCTTTCGCTCAAGATGCTCGACTCCGCAAATGACCTATGGACTATAACATGTGAAGACAACGGCATTGGGGTGCCGTCGGACAAGGTGCCAGTCGCGGTCTGCTCGTTTCTGACATCGGGTAAGTACGTCGAAAAGCAGCAACGCGGTCTGTTTGGCGTAGGTCTCAAAATGATAGCCGCTTTTTCAACAAAAGACACTATTCATCCGCTCAAAGTCTGGTCGAAGTCTCTTGATGAAGGATCTGAGCAATATTTTGAACTGCGAACCGACATCAGCACAAACAAGCCGATTGTTCTTGCCAAAAAGGCAGTCAACGGCGAGGAGAGCAGGATTGCCGGCGACTCGGGCTTCAGGGTTGAAGCAGTGCTCCACGCGAAACTTTCTCCAATTACAAGGAACAACATCAAAAGCAAGATCAACGAGTACATCAGCCAGACAAGCGTCGTTAATCCTTATGCCATTATCGAATATGAAACTGACGAGGGCAAAGTCACATTCGATCGAAGAACCGAGGTGATGCCGCAACCTGCAAAAGAAGTCCTTCCGCACCCGGCGGACATGGACCTCCAGACACTAAAGAAGGCTATAATGAATTACATGAACAATAAGACCACGCTTCAGGGAGTGCTTTCAGCTTCGTTCCAAAAGATGTCAAGCGAAAAGGCAAAAGATATCATTTCCAATGCAGGCGTGGAAAACAAGCCTGCAGACAAGTACAGTGAAAATGAGCTAATCGAGATAGTCAAAATCTGTAAGCATACGCCTTTCCAGCAAGCAAACACAGATCACCTGAGCCCTATAGGCGAGGAGATCCTGACCACCGGCATGACCTCTGAATATACCATAGTCACCACAAAGGAAATTGTCCCCGCGGCAGAAGGTACTACTGCTCCAGAAGCCCACAGGCCGCAAATTGCAGTCAAGATACTAAAGCCGTCGCTAACTGCTTATGCTTCACGCACATGCGTCATTAACAACCGTCCTACAATTGTAGAATGTGGCATTGCATACGGCGGCGACATCCCCTCGTTTAAGCTGTATAGGTTTGCAAATAAGATCCCACTACTGTATGATGAAGGGTCTGACGTGGCAAGAGAAGTGGTCTCTGAGGTAGAGATAAACAAGATGGGCATCACGAAAAAGGAGGCTAAGGAGCAGTTTGCAAATGGCGTGGTAAGATCTGACAGGGCAGTCGAGCTTTTGCCGCTCCACGTATTTTTTCATATTTGCTCGACCAAGATACCGTACAAGACGGCCGGCAAGGAAAGCATCGCATCAGAAGGCGAGCTAAAAAAGTACATGAAATACTGTCTGTCAGAGCTGTATCGAAAGGTGAGTGCGCAGATCAGGAAAGAGCTGCGAATGAAAGATGCCGCGAGCAGACTGAACCTCTACAAGTATTATATTCCACTAGTTGTAAGCGCGATTTCTGAATCGATCAAGGTCGACTCGGCAAAGCTTGAACAAGCTTTCACAGATCTTGCGGAAAGGCATGTCAAGGTTGAACAGCTTGCCAATGCTCCTGCTGCTGAAAAGGAAGACAAGATCACAAGCAAGCGCCTCGAAGAAGAGGTAGAAGAGGCAGTCGAGATCGATGGCGAAGTGATCAAGCCGGACAGGGAGCAGATCGCAATTAACGCTGCTAGGAAAAAGGGCAAGCTCTCAAAGCCAAAGGGCAAGAAAGAAAAGATGTCTGAGATGATGCAGAAAGACGAAAAGCAGGCAACTCTTGATAAAGTAGCGGAGGAAGACAAGCCATCAAAAGGGATGAAAAAGTAATTGCCGACAACTGATAAGCGCCACCAGGAAGTCATGAAAAAGATCAAACTGATAATGAAGGATGTCAGTACGGACCTAATGGTGCAAAAGACGATGCCGGTGCTTAACATTCCAAAGGTGGGCTATGACAACACAGTGTGGTCGAATGAAAAAAGGATGCTCACCATTGGCGACAAAATAGTCGGCATTAGCCCGGACAGCACCAAGAAAATTCCCACTTTTACTCAGTACCTTGTGATGGCAAACGCCGTCCGCAAGCTGCTCGATGAAGAAATGGAGAGCACGATTAGGGGTATGTATTACGCCACTTTGAGTACGGTCGGAGACGGGAAGGACAAGCAAAAGTTCTGGACAGGGCAAGAAGACTCTGACGACGCGATCAAGGCGATTGAGCTCCTGACAGGAGTCCCAAGAGAAGAATTCTCCGTCACCTCAAAGCCAAAGGGAATGATCTCCGGACCAATAACTCTCAGAGTCGGGGGCGATGTCATTGACTGCAATTTGGGCAGCAGAGCAACTTCTCAGCTTATACCAACTAACGTACGCGACGTAGAGATAATGAAAGTCAAGGCGGATTTTGTTATGGTCGTGGAGAAAGACACAGTGCTCAACAACATCCGCAAGTCCGGATTCATCCAGAAATATAATGCGATCCTGATGACTGGCTCGGGCGAGCCTGACAGGGCTACGAGAATGATGGTCAAGGCACTCAATGAGAAGTGGAAAAAGCCGGTGGTAGTGTTTGCAGACGCCGACCCGTGGGGGCTTGGCATAGCTCTCCGATACAAGATCGGCAGTGAATCGCTCAGCTATGACAGCGACAGGCTCGTAACGCCGGATGCCAAGGTGCTGGGCATGATGTTCTCCGACATTGACGAATACAACATACCTGATGTTGCGAGGCTCGCCGCAACAGATGACGATCTTAACCGCGCGAACGACATGAAGAAAAAGCCTTGGTTCCAAGATAAAAAATGGCAGCAGGAGCTTGACTTGTTCCTGAAGAAGAAAGAAAAGTGTGAGCTGGACGCGTTCTTTAAGCACGGCTTCAAATACCTAGCAGAAGTCTACCTGCCCCGCAAGCTGCGCGAAGCAGGCGTCATTTAGGTTTTGCCTTTATTACTTGACTTTGCTGATAATGCAATCAAGATTAACGTTCGGACGAGCAAGAAGGCAAGAAGGCTTCGGCTAGTCTCCGGCATTAACGGCGTTGAAGCAATCGTGCCGCTAGACTACAGAGCGGAAGAGCTTCAGAGCTTTGTTTCTTCAAGGAAGGACTGGATTATCAAGACTTCTCAATACTACAGTAGGCTGAAGGAGCGCTGCGGCGGGATTGAGCCGGACACGATCTATTTCCTTGGCAGCAAGTATCACTTCCATGTTGTAAAGGATAAGAAGACGTCGGCTGTTGTTTCTGAAGCAATGAAGGTGATTACTTTTCATATGGCTGATAGGCGCAGGTACAAGGAGGAGATGCAGGAATGGTACAAAGAACAGATTGGTAGGGTAATCGCCGAGCGCCTGCCGTTGCTTGCAGGAAGGCTAAACATGAAATTCGGCAAGGTGTCTATAAAAAGCCAAAAATCGAGGTGGGCCAGTTGCTCAAAGAAGGGCAACATGAACTTTAATCTACTCCTGGCCGCAGCGCCGCTAGAAGTCATTGACTACGTCATAATCCATGAGCTCACGCACCTGGTAGAGATGGATCATTCAAGCCGGTTCTGGCAGCTTGTGAAGGAAGCAGATCCTGACTACAAAAAGCACAAAGAGTGGCTTGCCATCTATTCACCGGTAATAAAAATACGCTAGGCACCTTCTTTCGGCTGATGTGGCGGTACAAAGTTTATAGAACTGTTGGCTTGGCATTTCTCATACAACAATGGATATTGAAAAACAACTTGCACTTGTAATGCGGGAGCCGACAGAGGAAGTCGTGACGGCGGGCGAGCTTCGAGCACTGTTTGAAACAAAGGCTCACCCCAGGCACTACATTGGCCTCGAAATATCCGGCGCTCTCCACCTGGGCAGCCTCGTGATGACAGGGTTCAAGATAAATGACTTTATCAAGGCCGGCATTCATTCGACCGTTTTCCTTGCCGACTGGCACACTTACATCAACGACAAGCTTGGAGGCGACTGGAACAGGATAAAGAAGATCTCGCAGTACTATATGGAGGCGTTTAAGTTTTTTTGCCCCGGCGTCAATATTGTTCTTGGCAGTGACCTTTACAAGCAGACAGAAAACTATTGGGAGGACTTCGTGCGTTTTAGCAAACACATGACGCTTGCAAGGACCATGCGGTCGCTCACAATCATGGGAAGAAGCGAGACAGAGAAGAACCTCAACCTTTCGCAGCTGCTCTATCCGCCGATGCAGTCAGTCGACATCAAGGCGCTCGACCTTGACATCGTTCACGCCGGTTTGGACCAACGCAAGATCCATATGTTGGTCCGGGAGATATTCCCGAAGTTAGTCTGGAAGGTGCCGGTAATAGTGCACCACCACCTTCTGCCGGGCCTTTCAGAGCCTGTTAGAATGGGTCTTGACCAAAACGCGGTAGAGGACGCGAAAATATCAAGCAAGATGAGCAAGAGTAAGCCTTCGAGTGGGATACTCATCCACGACGACGAAAAGACGATAAGCGAGAAGATTTCCAAGGCTTTCTGCTCGGTGGGTGTCGCTGAAGCAAACCCGGTTCTGGAGCTGGTGCGCTACGTGATTTTCCACCAGTTTGAGAAGTTTACGATAGAGCGGTCTGCCAAGCACGGAGGCAGCATTACCTATTCTAGCTACAAAGAAGTGGAACAAGATTTTGTGGCAAAAAAGATACACCCAATGGACCTAAAGAGCGCGACTGCGACCTATGTCAACAAGATAATCGAGCCGGTATATCAGCACTTTAAAGGAAGAGAGCCGGAGCTATAATTTATCTGACCAGTTTTCTTGCAGCTTCAACTATCTTTGCAACTTCGTTTGCAGGTGTATCCTTGTCCATTGTGAGGTAGTACAAGTGCTCTTCGCTTGCGATTGTCAGTATCTTGACCTTTTCGTTCTCCGTGAAGGTGTATTCGGTTCTGCCTATTGACCTTTCAAAGTTCTTGCGGAGCTGGTTCCTTGCTGCCTCAATAAAGTATTCGTTTCTCGCTTCATCTTGCCTGAGCAATGGCACTACCCCTTTGCGCAGGCTACCAGCCAGTGTGCGGCCAAAATTGTTCATGATGCCTGCGTAGCGTATTCGCGGCGATATGGCAAGGATCTTGCTGCATTTCTCCTTGTATCTCTGGGTCTCTGGATCTGCCTGCGGTCTTGACATAAGGTAATTTTAGAAAACAGCTGATATATGAACTACCTTACGCGAGGTTCGGTATCGACATCTTGTTCAGCCGACGCTTCAAGAAGACAGCCAACATGACTGACACGACTGACAATATCACGGCTGTAAGAAATATCGCACTGTACGCCTGCATAGAGGGGAATGCCGTTGGCCTATTCGCCACCTCTATTGTAGACTGGTACGTCTGCATATAGACTCCGGCAAGGGCTGGTCCAACAGAGGCCCCAACGATTCGCAGAAGTGTGTTCATTCCAACCGACATGCCCATGAATTGAGCAGGCGTGGCAAGTATCGTGACGTTCAGCGCCCCAACGTTTGTAAGTGACAGTCCTGTAGACAGCACCGCAAGGCTCGCAGCAACTGACACCCAGTCGTTGTGGAATGTGAGCAGGAAAAGGAACCCAGTTGTAGTTATCGAAGTGCCGATGATTATGGGTCTGACGGACCCAAGCCTTTCAACAATTAGGCCGGATGTTGGGCCGAACACAAGAAGCACGAGTGCGAATGGAAGCTGCACGTACCCGGCCATTGCAGCATCGCCTCCAAAGCCAAGTGGATGTGGATTACGCACAAGAACTGGTATCGTCTGAAAAACCATGAACATCGAAAAGCCTACTATCATGATTATCAGGTTGGCCGGCAGTATCGCCTTGTGAGCCATAAGTTTTAGATCAACCAAGGGGACCTTCGCGCGCTTCTCTATCAAAATGAATAGTACTAGGGCCACAGCCCCGGTAGCTATGAAAATCGCGATCTGTACTGCAGACTGTAACCCTGCGCTCCCGGTCTCAAAAAGAGTCAATGCCAACAGAAATGAAGTGACAAAAGTCGCCAGTGCAATTGCTCCCTTGACGTCTACACCCTTTGGGATATTTGCTGCAGGTATCCTTTCAGGTGCTTGCTCCCATGGCTCCATTTTGCGTTCGTAGTTGAAACGCCAGATTACGACAAACAGCGCGACTGCAACTGGTATCGTGGAGAAAAATGTGGCATGCCAACCATAATTGTTTATGATTATGCCGCCGGCAAGCAGGCCTATCACCGCGCCAGAGGCAAACATTGACGAAATGACGCCCTGACCTATCGAGATCTTTTCCCTTGGAAACTGGTCACGGATTATGCCAAATGCAATTACAAACATGGCCATCCCGATACCCTGAATGGCCCTTGCAATGAATAGCATGTAGATGCTTGTTGAAAACCCTGCAATAGTAATGCCGACAACATAGATCGCCATAATGGTCAAAAGTACATTCTTTTTTCCATAGATGTCTGACAGCTTGCCGGCAACAGGCATCATGACTGCACCGGGGACGAGATATGCTGTCAGTATCCAAGATGAAGTGCTGTACGAGACATTGAATTCCCGAATAAGATCGGGAATTGCCGGGATCAGCATAGTCTCAGCGTACATTACCATGGTTGCAATGCTACTCAGAACCGCGAGCACCTTCCAGGCAGAAGCAGGAATCTTTACAGAGCTTGGCGCCTTGTCCTTGTCTTCAAATGTCCCCAAACTTTTCCCAGTCCAGAAGACTTCGTGTGCTTTACCTAATTAAAAGGTGGTGAAAAGAAATTGAAGCAGAATTATCTTTCTCTCTGCAGGTCATCTGGCACCTCTGGCTAATATTTTTTGGAAGACTGGCTTAGCGCATTGTCTTTAATATGATGACAGTATTGGTGTCGGACACGCCCTCTATTTTGCGGATGTCGTCTATGCACTTGTTGATCTCTGCTATCGCCGGCGCGGCGATTATCGCGGCGATATCGTACTGGCCGGTTATTTCATAGACCACTTCGACGCCATTTAGCTTCATGAGCCTGCCAGATACGGCCGACGTGTCCGCAGTGGAAGCCACGGAAATCAGCGTTATAGCGCTTGTCTTGTCGCTTGCACCAAGCTCTATTGTAAAGCGCTTGATGGTTCCGCCGTCGACAAGGTTTTTGACCCTTCGTCGAACAGCCGACTCAGATAGCCCTATTTCGTGAGCGATCTCGACAAACGCCTTACGAGAATCTGTCTGCATAATCCGGATTATCTTTTCATCAGTTTCGTCGATATTAGCTGACATTCCGTCTCTTTTCCTCGCTACTCAATACAAAGTCCATTATATCAACTACGCGGGAAATCGTCGTTTCATCCATTACAAGTGGCGGAAGAAGTCTTATGATGTTTCTTCCTGAATACAACATCAATAATCCGTTGCGAATTCCGTCAAAGAGAACATCTTTTACTTCAAAACGGAGCTCTACGCCAAGCATCATACCAAGGCCCCTCACCTCGCGGATTATCTTGTGTTTTTCCTTTAGACGTTTTAGGCCTTCCTTAAATTGCGTGCCTATCTTAGCCGCGTTTTCAACAAGTTTGTCGTCGGTCAGGGCTTCAAGCGTCGCGGTCCCCGCAGCGCACGCTAGAGGGCTTCCACCGAATGTAGATGAATGTTCACCAAGTTTTGTCGCTTCCATTATCTCTGGCTTTGCTACTATGAGCCCCATGGGTATTCCGCCGGCAATTCCCTTTGCAAGGCACATGATGTCTGGTGTTGTGTTCCAGTTCTGGCCCGCCCACATTTTGCCAGTCCTTCCAAGCCCTGACTGAATTTCGTCAAATACTAAGACAAGGTTTCGCTTATTGCAGATCTCCCTTATTTTTGGCAGCAAGTCGTCTGGAGGCACGATAATGCCGGTCTCGCCTTGTATCGGCTCAAGAATCACAGTTCCGGTCGTTTCGTCAATAGCTTCTTCCAGCTTGTTTGGGTCGCTGTAAGGAACGAACTTGACTCCACTCAGGAGTGGCATGAATGACTTCCTGTACTTTTCATTGTATGTAACAGAAAGCGCGCCGAACGTCTTGCCGTGGTACGCGCCGTTCATTGCTATTATGCCATACTTACCTGTGTACTTGCGCGCAAACTTTAATGCGCCTTCCACAGATTCGGCTCCACTGTTAGTAAAGAACATCTTGTTTAGCCCAGGAGGGGTCAAAGTCGACATTTTCTCCATGAACTTTAGACGCATATTGTTATACACAGACATGTGGGCAGTGATGAGTGTGTCTGCTTGCTTTTTGATGGCTGCTACCACCCTATCGTTGCAATGCCCGACGAGCGCAACGCCATAACCTCCCATGCAGTCAATGTATTCCTTGCCAGCTGCATCCCATACCCTGGTACCCTTGCCCCTCACAAGGTTCACCGGGAACCTCTGGTAAAGTGCTGCGAGGTATTGATCTTCGCCGTTCATTTTAGGGTTATCACCGTGCAATTATTATGAGCAATGGCTGAAGAGATGGGTTTTACAACCTGGCCGGAGGCGATTATCGCCTCCTTCACGCCCATCTCAACTGCCTCAGTGCAGGCGAGCACCTTCTTTTCCATGCCAGATCCTATCTTTGGCAAAGCCGCCTTTGCCTGCTCCAGCGTCATGCCCGTGACGAGCTTTTCGTTGAGCATTAGCCCGTTGACGTTTGTGATGAATATCACTCTGTCGGCCTTGACGCCGCCTGCCACGTATGCCGCGGCCCTGTCGCCGTCGACATTGAGGAAATCGTATTCTTCGCTTAGCGCTATTGGAGACACTACTGGCACGTAGCCGTTATCAACTAGAATGTGTATCAGTGTTGGATCAACTGCGTTTATCTTGCCGGTATAGCCACCGTCAATCATCATCTTCCTTCCTTTTTCATTTATTATCATCAATTTTTTCTTGCGCTCAGCCTTCAGTACGCCGCCGTCAATCCCAGCAATGCCAACTGCTTTGAGGCCTTGGCGCAGGAGCATGCCAGTGATCGCCTTGTTTATCTTGCCTGACATGACCATTGTGTAAATGTCCGCTGTCTCCTTGTCCGTGTACCTGCTGCGAACGCCGCCTGGTGAGACTATGAACTTTTGCTCCTTGCCAAGCTTTGTAGCAGTTGCGGTCACTTCCTTGCCCCCGCCATGCACAAAGACAAGTTTGTCATTTTCAGCTATTGCCTTAATTTCCGCGAGGGCCGAGGGGTGCAGCCCATCGACTACGCTTCCGCCTATCTTGATGACTATCATACCGGTGTCAGCGGCGTGTATTTCAGCCCTTCAGTCTCGTCGTAACCGGACATCACGTTCATGACCTGTATTGCAGAGCCCGCAGCGCCCTTCATCAGGTTGTCGGAAGCGGAAAGCGCTACTATCCTCTGGTTGTATTCGTCAATGTCAAAGCCCACGTCGCAAAAGTTCGAGCCTACCACGAACTTTGGATCGGGGAATTTGTAGAGACCCTTCTTGTCGCGGATCAGGCGAACGAACGGCTCGCCCTTGTACGAGTTGCGATATATCTTCCACAGCTCGAGCTCTTCCACCTGCCTCTTCAAGAACGTGTGGTTGGTTGTCAGAATGCCCCTGACGATGTTGACAGCATGCGGGGTCATGCTAATCTTGACTTGCTTTTTAGCTATCATTGATAGCTCTTGCTCGATCTCGCCGGTGTGCCTATGCTTTGCCGGCTTGTATGGCCTAACGACGCCGTACCGCATCGCGTGGTGCGTGCCGGCGGTGGCCTTCTGGCCGGCTCCTGACGAGCCAATCTTGCTGTCCACTACAACGTGATCCGTGTCGATAAGGTCATTTTCAATCAGCGGTTTGAGCGCAAGGAGCGATGTCACTGCCATGCAGCCTGGGCACGACACCAACTGTGCGTTCTTGATCTCTTCGCGGTGTAGCTCCGGCACGCCGTAAACAGATTTTGACAGCATATCGGGAAAAGGATGCTCCCAGCCATACCATTTGACATAGTCTTTTGGATTCTTTAGCCTGAAATCAGCTGACAGATCTATTACCTTCATCCCCCTGTCGTACAGATCCTTGACTATCTTGTTTGCCTTGCCATGCGGCACCGACGTGAACACGATGTCGCACGAGTTTGCCAGTTTATCCATGTCCATCGGCGAGAAGGTGATGTCAATGAATCCCTTCAAGCTTGGGTGAACGCGGTGTACATACTCGCCGGCCTTTTGCCGCGATGTCACCATGTTCACCTCTACCTTTGGGTGCGTAACCAGCAGCCGCAACAGCTCTCCACCTACGTATCCCGAAGCGCCAACTACTCCAACTTTCATCTATCAGTTCTTCCCCTTCATTACAACAAAATTGTCCATCTTATAGAATTTTCGCGTCAAAAATCCTCATTTATATTTTTTGGTCAGATATGACCTAATGAGGTCAATAATGGCCAGTTCTGGTCATCACTTCTTTGCAAGTCTGACTGCATATTCTATCATTGCGCCGGGGATGTCTGACTTTGACACGCTAGCGGCGCCGTGGAACTCGACAGTGTTGTTCACTTCATGAACAATGAGTCCACGCTTTTTGTCCTCCATCATGTCCACGCCCAAGATGCCTCCACCGACAGCTTTTGCCGCCTTGAGTGCTAGGTCTTCAAGCTCTTTTGTTATCGGCGCAAGCTCGGCCTTGCCTCCACGGGCGACGTTTGTGCGAAACTCGTTTTGAGCGGAATAGCGATAGATCGCAGTGACTAGCGTGTTACCCACCACTATGCATCTAATGTCTCGCGGTGGTCTGTCAATCATTTCCTGGACATAATAGATGCGGGCAAGCGGGCTGTCATCCTCTTCCCTCATCTCCACCACCATGCCGGCAGTTTCTTCGTCGCGCAGCGGGAACACTCCCCTGCCCCATGAGCCAACGATTGGTTTTAACACGAGCGGAAAGCCGGCCTTGTGTATGGTTTCAAGCGCGCCCTCAGCGCTGAACGCAAACTGCGTTCTGGGTGACGGGACATTGTTCTCTGCCAGAACAAGAGATGTTATCAGCTTGTTGCCGCAGGTCTCGGCCACTTTGAACTTGTTTATCACTTTAAACCCGAGGTGCTCGAGGCAGGCTGTGAGGTACAACCCACGGTAGTGGCTCACGCTCCTCTGCATTACCACATCGCCAAAACTAAAGTCCCTCTTCTTGCTGGCCGTGCTCACTGTCATCGTCTTGGCGTCTACTATCTGCGCCTTTACACCCTTGCTCTGCGCCCGTTCGTACAGAACCTTTTCTTCAAAACGTACTTTGTCATAAATGATAGAAAGCTCTACCATTATTGTCCCCAGTCTTCGCCTACTGTTTCGGCCGGCTTCAGCTCCACCTTGTCGTCTACCTTTGAGGCGATCTCGAAGTCGCCGCCGCAGTCAGGGCACGTCACTATTTCCCCAGCCACCGCGTCCTCCGGAACGTTGATGTTGGCTCCACATTCTTGACATTCAACTTTTGATGTCATTTTTCTACCCCCCTTTGTTGTTTCTTGTCTGAAGTAATATCTGCTGCCACCGAATTTGCGATGATGGACTGCAGACCCCAAAGCTCAACGAATCCTTTTGCTAGGCTCTGGTCAAAGGTTGAACCGGCGGCGTACGTAGCCAGATCGTTCTTGTACAGGGAATATTTTGATTCCCTGCCAACCACGCGAAGCGATCCCCTTTGCATCTTCAGCTTGACTTTTCCGGAAACTCGGACCTGAGTCGCATCTATAAACTTATCCAAGTCATTGCGCAGCGGATCCTGCCACAATCCGGAATATGCTAGCCAGCTCCACTGTTCATCGACCATACGCTTGAACGCAAGCTCATGTTTTGTCAGCACCATTTTTTCCAAGTCTTTGTGAGCTTCAATTATCGTGAGTGCTGCCGGCGCTTCGTACACTTCCCTTGACTTAATGCCAACGACGCGGTCTTCGATGTGGTCGACTATGCCAACAGCGTGCGCACCGGCCTTGTTGTTCACGTATTGTATCAGATCAGTGAGAGCCATGCGTTTGCCGTCAGCAGCTACTGGCACGCCCTTCTCGAATTCAATCTCGATGTAGCCTGCCTTGTCGTTCTGGAAATCGATGTACTTGAATGCCTCTTCAGGCGGCTCAGAGTTGGTGTCCTCGATGCTACCGCCTTCAATAGCTCTACCCCAAAGGTTGAGGTCTATGCTGTATTTCTTGGCCTCGATGCTTATTGGGATGCTCTGCTCTTTTGCAAACTTCATTTCGACATCGCGCGTCAAGTTCATGTCCCGGATTGGCGCAATTATCTTCAAGCTCGGGTTGAGCGCGCGCATCGTCACGTCGAACCTAATCTGGTCATTCCCCTTGCCGGTGCAGCCATGTGAAATAGCAGTTGCGCCTTCCCTGTTTGCAACTTCAACTGCCTTTGCGGCAATAAGCGGCCGCGCAAGGGCTGTAGCAAGTGGGTACTTGCCCTGGTACAGGCCATTGGCCTTGACGCTTGGAACGACATAATCGCGGGCAAATTCTTCCCGCGCGTCGATGTAAACGTGCTTTATCGCGCCTATAGCCTTGGCTCTCTTTTCGATCTCTTTAAAGTCGTCTTCTTGGCCGCAGTCGACCGTGACTGTGATTACGTCGAGCTTGTGCAGCGTCTGAAGATATCTTACGCATACAGAAGTGTCCAAGCCCCCCGAGTAGGCCAGAACAACCTTGCCGTTATTTCCCAATTACATCCGTTGCGTTTCAAGCACTACATTTATATTTTTTGGTCAGTATTGACCTAAATCAGGGGATAATGACCGATGCTGGTCAACGAGAAGTCGATAACAAATGCCGTCAAAGAGGTCGTCAACAATGACCTGTCGTTTCAGGACTCACTCCAGCGCGACTACTGCAACATCAGCGCGCTTGCCCGGATAATCAAACCCCAAATAGATCAGATGCGTGGCAGCAAGAACACGAGTATCGAGAGCATCGTCACCGCGCTCAAGAGGTCAAGGCGCGACTATGATGTGCCGGAAAAGCCGATAGCGTTGATACTTGCCGGTAGCACTATAAGCGTCAAGACCGACGTAGCCAAGGTTTCAGCCGAGAAGAGCAAAAAGACGATCGAAAAGGTTGCAAAGGCTATGACGCAGAACGTTGGCAACTTTATCAGCGTGTCGGAAAGCATCATGTCGATCACCCTCGTGTTTGACGACGCGCTACTTGATGAAGTGAAGGCGATGTTCGCCCACGACGACGTTCTGGAAATTGAAGACGACCTGGCTGCAATCATTGTCCACAGCCCAGAAGAAATAATCAAGACGCCGGGGTGCGCCATCGCGTTCTACAACCAGCTTGCCCGCCGCCACATAAACGTCGAAGACACAGTAAGCTGCTACACTGATACCATCATTCTTGTCAAGATGGACCAAGTGGGCAAGGCGTTTAACGCGCTGACGGACCTGATATCAGGCTCCAGAAAGATGCCAATGAGGAAGCGTAGGTAGCTACTGCCAGTTACCGCAACCTGAACGCGTTCTATTGTAAGCAGTGCTAGAAGAGCAGAGGACGTCGCTCCAGCTTATGTCCCAAGCCCGATCTGTAGGTTTCTACTGAATCTTGCAATCATGAAAGGTGTGGCTGCAAGAATCGTGCAAATATCNNCAAATCTTGTACAATAGGCATGCAAAGTTTATTTCGTCCTGATTGGGAAGAGCTTTGTGTACCGCCGCTACACGCTCGACGAGGTCAAACGCAAAATAGTCGACGTTTTGCAGGGCGCCAGCACCGGCCTGTCGGGAATTGAACTGGCCGACAGGACAGACATCAACAGGATGACGATTACGAAATATCTTGATGTGTTGCACGCTATGGGACTTGTGAAAAAGAAAAAGACAGGCAACGTGAACGTATGGTTCCTTGAAACCGGCATCGCGGACATCGAATTCCCGATTAATTACGTACAAGTGCAGCAAAAACTGATAAGCGCTATTCTGGCTGGCGAAGAAGAGCTGGCGCGCCGGATACTGCTGAGCGTTCTGAACTCTGACATTGACCAAGTAAGAGTGTTGACAGATGTTGTCCTGCCAGCCGTCAACACGGTCGGCGAGCTGTACAGCAGGGGTAGGCTTGATAAGACCGAAAGATCATTCCTGCTCAACCTTATGATGGAGATTATAGATTTGGTGAAATTCAATGTCCGCGTATCAGAGCAAAAGGCAAACGCCTACACGCTCGCGGTTGCTGGTTCTGACGACAAGGTTCATGTGGCCAAAAGCGCGGCCGTGGCGTTTTCGGCACTTGGGTGGGACTCGCTTTACATCGGAGACGTCGAGGACCAGATCGATCCATTCTTTGACATCGATTTTCAGCGCTACATTTCGCGCGTATGGGGCAGCAAGCATGGCCTTATGGTGATCTGCATATTTTCGTCCGGCGAAGGGTCCCTCCGGTTCCTTTCGTCCACAGCGAAGGCAATGAAAGGGAGGCTAAGAGGCGAGCTCCGTATTGCTGCCATTGCCACGCCAGAGTTGCAGGCTGCAGCTGAGGAAAATTCAGACCATGTCGCAAAAGACCTGTTGTCGCTGGTCCAGTGGGCTGAACGCCAATACAGCATTACAAAGTAGCTAGACCTGCTGAAGCGGGAATGGTGTTATGGGTGGTGCTCCTGGCACTATTGCCTGAATTATCAAAGTGATTACCACTCCAATTACTGCGAACACTACTGTTGCAAGTATGGCTATGGCGAGGGCGCGGATCCAGCCCGTGGCAAAGCCTTTCTTGAATACCCCTATCCATGCAATGAACGCAAGAATAAACGCTACGATGGCTGGCATTGTCGAGTTGCCAAGCGCAACAGTCAACACAGCGGCGGCGATGAAAAATACTATGCCGTAAACTATGGGACCTGCCGCGGTCACCAGCATGGCTCGGGTGAATTTGGCCTTGCCCAGAGTAAGGATCTTGGCCGCTATCCATACCGGGATTGTGACAATAATCCATATCGCGATCAGGCCGATGATTACAGCGGCGGCGATTACTGCGATTTCAGTCGCGCCTTTAAGCAAGAGCTGCTCGAGCAACACTATTGCTATATTGCATCAGGATTTAAGGGCTACGGGCTCTCCCTAGTGCTCATTCATTCT
>DAOL01000062.1:9086-11227 GCA_002501845.1 Nitrososphaera sp. UBA217 | reverse complement strand
AAGAATGCAAAGCACGACAAGGTAGTAGCCAAGATTCTCAAGCTCCTCGACTGACAATTATATACTTGCGCTTGCATATTCCGGCTGGATGGCTGGCAAGAGAAGACGACACGCGCTCGGTGCAAATGGCGACGACCTCGCGCAGCCGAAAAACATTACCGGCAAGGAGCTGAGTGAAACTGAAGAGCTGAGCGCCCGGCTAACAACACTTGTTGAAATGTTGGATGAAAAAGGGATAATCAACAAGAAAGAATATCGCAGGATGGTGACAATGAGGCTGCATGAAATATCCAAGGCCGGCGCGATTGAAGAGCTTGACGAAGAGCTATGATGGGAACTTTGCAGACAGGCAAGGTTTTTGTGCTGTCTACCTTGGCCGGGCTTCTCGCAGGTGGCGTGCTTGTCGGGATCAATCTGGGACTTGTGCAGCGTTATAATACCGCGCTTGCAGACATTGAGCTTGAAAACCTGCTTGCAGCTGGCGAATTCGATGAGCAAGAGTTTGATATCCAGATGCGATCGATCTATTTTTCGCAGCTGTACGGCTCCACAATAATCGGGCTTGCAGCCGGAGCGCTTGTAGGAGGCACATTTATTGCTGCCAAGATTAGGATAATGAGTCCGCTCAGGGCAGCTCTTCTCATCGCAGGCATTTCATGGTTTGTGCTTTATGTCATCCCGACAGTGAAATATCCCCCAAGCCCAACAGCAATGTTTGACCCCGAAGTGGCCGGCACGTACAAAGAGCTCCTTGCCGGGTATACGGTTGTGTCGGGGCTGTCTGCTCTAGGCATTGCCTTTGGCTTTCGCAAAGTAAAGAGGAAGAAGAAGGTGCTTGGGGCTGCAGCGCTCTATCTGGTTGTTGTCTCCGGCGCGTTCATTGCGTTCCCAGACTACCTGAACAAAGACGATTCGCTACTGCCACAACCTGTCGTCAGCGCGTGGAGGTCTGCCATTTCGCTGTCAATGACCGCGTTCTGGTTTGCGCTTGGCATCATTTTTGGGCTCCTGTGGAAATATGGAAGCAAAAGCGCCGGGAGAGGGATTTGAACCCTCGAGACCCTCACGGGTCACAAGCTGGCCGGTTTGACAAATTCCAGGCTTGCGCCCTACCGGGCTAGGCGATCCCGGCACTACACCTTGCACACAAGCCCGTCTGTATATTAATCATAGGCAAGACAAAGCTAAAAATTGAGGAACGTACAACGATCATTGCTTTTGACTACCGGGGGGTTATCTGATCATTGCAAGGGCGGGAATCACGTTGACTGCAGCGTNNTTTCCAGCTTGTCTAGATCGACTTCTGTAGGCACCTTGACGTTGACTGCCTGTGACCCTTTTGACCGCCACGCCTTTGGATATGTTCCTGGCCTCATGATAAGCCGCTTCATCACAAACGCGATTCCGCGGGCGTTCTGCTCTATCTCTTCCCTTGTCATTGCCGCCTGCCCGAGCCCGACCACCTCGCCTTTGAGGGAATAGACACCCACGAGCTCCCCCACCCGCAGGTCCTTTGGCAAAGCTACCACTCCGGGTACAGCAAGCGGCGCCCCGTGGCACAGCGCGTCGACTGTCGTGTCACGCACTGTTACTGCCCGTATGCCTTCCAAGCAATGTTCTATTGGCAGAATGAGCCTACGCAATTTTTCATCAGCCTTGCTTTCCTTGTAGCGCTGGTACGCGTCTGCGAGGTCGTGCAGCCTCACAAGACCGCCGTTTTGCTCTGACAGGCTACTCACCTTTGTCCGGCGAAGCTCCACCATTGTTGCGCCGGATGATAGCACTTCTCCAATGTCGTAGATTATCTTCCGGATGTACGTGCCGGCCTGGCAAAGGACACGCATGAGCACCAGCCTGTCATGATTTTCAAGGTAGTCGAATTCATAGACAGTCCTGACGCGGGTAACGCGCCGGACAGATGAGCGCTGCGGTGGCCGCTGGTATATCTCACCGGTGAATTCCTCCATTACTTGTTTTAGCTTGTCAACTGAAACGTGCGAATGAATGCGCGCTAGAGCATAGTACTCCTTTGAACCCAGCAATAGCACTGAAAGTGCCTTGGTCCCCTCCCCAAGACCGAGAGGCAAAAGCCCGGTTGTTCCGGGGTCAAGCGTGCCGCTGTGTCCGGCCTTTTCAATTTC
>DAOL01000062.1:0-8877 GCA_002501845.1 Nitrososphaera sp. UBA217 | reverse complement strand
CTTTTTTCACTAATTCACTCAGCTTCTTATCCACCTTTTTGTCAAACGAAGGGTCCGACTTGCGTTCGCGCATGAATTTTTTTGCCTCTGCAGTGTCCCACCAGTCTTCGCTTGCCGTTGAGTAGCCTTTTTCTACTGCAAGCATCTTTAGTATGTCTCCCCCGTTATACATCACGAGGCCAAATTCTTCCGCGAGCTTGGCTGCTATTGTCGTCTTGCCCACTGCTGGCCAGCCTGAAATGACAATGCTGAATTTGTTGACCACCAATTCTAGGTCATGCTCGGCATGCTGGTCTTCGTTACCTTAGATATTATGCCGCTAAAGCCAAATGAGCCTACCAGGAACCATCCCCACAGATAGACTTGGCCAGGCATCTTGCACGGCCCGCTTAAGACGGGTTTTCCGTGCGGGTCGGTCATTGGGGTGCCATCTGCATTAGTTTTTTGCTGCATGTCGTGTTGCACGTTTTGTTCATTACATGTTACAAATGGCAGTTCTATCGGCGATATTGATACCGTTCCTCCAAATATGGCAGGGAACACGAAAATCCAGATCATGAACGACGGTATCATGTAAATGAACATCGGGCGCATCTGTTGCTGCTGCATCTCAAGCGCCATCTTGTTGACGTAAGCCTGCTTCTTTTTCAGCTCCTCGATCCTAGGCTTGTCCTGTTTTTTGACTGCGTCAGTGTACTGCCTGCGCCACTCGTTTGTCTCCTTCATGACCCTGTTCATCTTTTCAATGTCCGTGGTCTTTTTCCGGAGTATCGCAAAGGCAAAATTCATGCCGACTGATATCAACAGCGCAACGATTGTCGCGCTCACCAAGTCAGGGAATATTGGCTCCTGTGTGTACTGCGGGGAGAAAAACTGCATCAGCAGGTCATTGAGGTTCATTTTTCATCTCCTACTAACAGTGTCCTTGCTATATTTGCTGCCGCTTCGTCTACCTGACCGTCATTGTTCATGATTATTGCAAATGGAGCGCCCGTGAGGATAGAGCAGGACGCCACCATCATCCTTGAAATGTCAAGCTCCTTCTGTATGTTTTCCGCAGAAATGATGTCGCGCTGACGCGTCTGGTCGGTCTTGCGCCGCTTCGCTATCTCGATTGCGTCGGCGGCTACCATGATCATGTTGGTGGGCTTCATGATGTTCAGGAGCCTCATCGGGAGCCCCGGGTAGTACCCTTCCTCCGTGTTTATGAAAAGGTGGGTGTCGACCAGTAAGATATCGTCATTCATTTCCGCGATACGCTGGGCGGCCATTTCCTGTAGGCGTCGTTGGTCTTCAATAGGCATCTTGCGCATCTCGTCCCTGCTCTTGAGTCCTATTTTTTTGGCCTGTTCGAACATGACTGTGCCAAAAACTACAATCGTGGTCTTGCGCTTTTTGTTTAGCACTTCTGCCGCGCGGGTGATGACTGTGGTCTTTCCCACACCCGGAATGCCGACGACCACGGCGCGTTTATGGTTTTCTGCCAAGCATAGCCGCCAGACCGGGCATGTGCATGTCTACCTGTTCCTTGACCAGCGTCTGGTAGTAGCTGACCATAATGTTGACCATAAGCAAAAGGCCAGTCCCGCTTCCAAAGACATTCAGGATATCTGAAAGGGAAGATAAGAGTCCAAGTGTTATACCACTGATTATAGTGAGCGACGGGATGTATCTATTAAGGAGGGTCTCTACCGACCCTTCAGCCCGCCTGAAGCCGGGAACCTGAACGTCAGCATCGAGAAGGTTCTTGGCAGCATTCTTAGCAGAAAGTCCACCAAGCTCTACCCACAGCCTTGAAAAGACCGTGACAATGGTTGTAAGAAATATGACGTATACCGCAGCCCTTACAGGGTCTTGTATTACGTGGTCAAAGCTCCTAGGGGACGTCATGTAGTATAATATGCCTCCGGTTGGGCTTCGTTGGCCTCCCTGGGATTTGGGATCGAATTGCACGATCCAGTTGAATATAGGGCTCTTGTTTTCAGGGTTGTAGTTGGCCCATAACATCTGTCCCATAAATACAGCGTTGGCAAGGAGCGCAGACGACAGTATAACCGGGATAACCGAAGTGTAGAGCAGCTTAATCGGGTAGACAGCTGTGAAGCCCCTGTACTTTGTCGATACAATTGGCACATCTACGTGTATTCCCTCGACATACACGAGGATGAGGATCACTATTACTGTCAGGCCGAGCCCAAAGAGGCTCGGAAGCTGGCCTGTCCGGAATATCGCGTCGTCAGCGTGACCATCAGCGGAATGGCTGATCACAAATGGCAATATGCCTACAGGACCATCGTTTCCTGGGACTACGCTGAACACGCTCCACAGTATGGTCTGAGCGATGCCGGCCATGATGAAGAGGCTGAGGCCCGAGCCTACACCCCATCCTTTCTGCACCATCTCGTCCATCAGCATCACGATTATGCTTGATCCTATGAGCTGGGCTATTACTACATAGATGGCTAAAGGAGCCTCGTCGGCCGTCAGCGGTCCATAGACGCTTGAGCCATAGAGGCCACCTTCCGCAGAGATTACTATTATCGTGACGATCTTTGTTGCCGACGTAAAGAGCGACCTGTCGTCTGGATTCTTGAAATCCAACTTGATCAAGTCTGAGCCTTTCAGCAGCTGCATGAGCAATCCTGCCGTAACTATGGGGCCGATGCCCAGCTCCATCAGCGTTCCTTGCTGTGCAGCAAAAATTACCCTCGCAAACTGAAGGAAGTCAAACTTTGGGGCTTCAGTGACGCCGTAAAGCGGGATCTGACCCATGATAAGATATGCAAAGAGCGCGATCCCAGTCCAGACGAATTTTTCTGTTAGCGAAATCTTCTTCTTTGGTTTTGGAACCTGCGGCACATAGGCTGATACGGCCTTGATTACGCGCCGAAGCCCGTGCTCACTTGTTGTGGTGCTGCTCATCTGTTATAACCTCGCCGCCCGTAGCCTCGATCTTGCTCTTGGCACTTTCTGACACCTTGGCTACCTTGATTGCGTAAGCCCCGCTGATAGAGCCTCCGCCCAGCAGCTTGTCGTAGCCCAGCGAGGTCAAGTCGAGGCTAACCTTGCCGCTTTCGTCGGTCGTGCCATGCTTGGCAAAAACATCGTTTAGATCGCGGACGTTTATCCACCTCTGCACAATGTTACGGTTAAAAGAGTTGAAAGGGTCGTGACCAAAGTGGTCGGGTTCCTCGATGACTGTTCTTATGAAGAAGTGTTTGTGCTTTCCAGCGCCCCCAATGCCGCCCCTGCTGCCGGCTTGCCTATGCTGTCCAACCTGCCCCCAGCCGCAATACCGGCTGCCGCGCTGCCTCCTGCTTTTTCTAAATCTAGTAGCCATAAATTATCACTGTGCTGCTGGAATTAGATATCACGTTCACTTGCACCTTAATTAAGTCTTGCTGCATTAGAGCATCCTCTTGACGATCTCTACCAGTTCGTCGTCTTCTCCGAGAACCCCGTTTTGTGCGTACTGTGTCTTGGTCTTTCTCTTGAAACCTCCCTTTGGAGGGCTGAGTGCAAACCAAGGTTTGATTCCTTCCAGCTTGGTAATGGCAACCTTGTTCTCTGCTATCGCAGCTGCAAGATCGTCCATGCCCTTGTACTCCTTTGGAAGGTCGGACTTCGTTATAGGTTTGTAGCCGGTCTTTCTGCCGCGCTTTTCAAGAAGTTCTTTCACAATGCCGGCGTCCGCCTTTGTCCATGCGACCTCATCCTTAACCCTCCTCAGCATACCGAGGTACTGCTCACTTTCCGGCACTACTGTCGCCCGGAAGCGCTTGTCAAGGTTCAGGCAACCAAGAGTAGCTTGCGCCCATCGTGGTATGTTGACCGTTCCCTTTATTCTAACTACGAGATATGCCATGTCAGTTTAACCTACACTGTAAGTGCTCCGCAGAGCATTGAAAATTGCCTTTGTTGTTGACGACATTGTGTTAGTCGACCCGAAGGACTTGGTCCAAGAGTCCTTCAGCCCCGCCAGCTTTAACAAATTCTTGATGTTTTCGCCTGCAACAATACCAAGCCCCCTTGGACCCGGAATGATTACGATTGTGACGCTGCCTCCCTTGCCCCTCACCTTGAATGGCACAGAGTGGAGCTGGTTGCACTTGCACTCCCAGCTTCCGCAGCCAAGCTTCACTGGAATGACGTTAAGATAAGAGGCATTTGTAGCCTTGTCTATTGAAACTCTCATCTGGGAAGCCTTACCCTTACCGATGCCAAACCAGCCGGCCTCATTGCCGACTGCCACCAGAGCGTTAAAGCGGGTCAGCTCACCGGCGTCGGTCTGCTTTTGAACGATGCCGACGTGGACCACTTGGCTTTTCATATCAGGCAGGAGATGTTTGACGATCTCAGCCTCCTGTATCCTCATCCCGTTTTCGTAGATCTGGTCCATCGAGTTTATTTTGCCTGCAAGCACCATACTTCCAAGTGTTGTTCTAGGCTTCCATTCTACCTGCTGCTGGTTTGAGGATTGGAACATACGACTCATTTCTTCTTGCTCTTGCCTCCCTTTGTCTTCTTCTTTTCCTTCCTCCTTTCTTCCTTTGCTTCTTTCTTCTTGGGTTCTTTCTTCTCCTTTGGCAACTTCACTTTTTCCTTGGCAGATGCTTCCTTCTTCTTTTCCTTATGCGCAGGAATTGGTGCTTCGTCCTTTTCTTCAGCCTTCTTTGGTGCAGGCTTTTCTGCTGCCCTTCCGGCTGCAAGCCTGTTTTTTATTTCTTCGAAGTGGGAAGGGTAATCCTCTGGGCTAAGGCCGTTCTTCAAGATAGCGGAAAAGCGAGAGTTGTATTCTTCTTGGTTCCCTTTCAACGTGCCAGCATACTCGGCGATGTGCTGGCCTGTTATCCTCTCTTGCTTTGGTAGAGACTCTTCAGAAATAGGCATCGAGACGCCGCCATCGACTATACCCTTCATGCACGCGGCCACCCTAGAGGTAAAGTGATCCTTGCCGATGTAGAGGATGGCGTTCTTTACTCCTTTGCTCAGAGCTTTTTTGCCTAAGAGCATGCCCGTGAGGTAGCACGCAGGAAGGTTGTTAAGAGTGCCCTTCCAGCCCTGCTTGACAAGTTCCCTGCTGTGCGAAGAAGCAATGACTATGTCACCAGTCGGCGTCGGCTTGAGCACTTGAGTCAAGACGTTTTGGTCGCTTACCTTGACGGTCACAAAAGAGTGCCGTCCGATCAGAATCGCAGCCCTTTTGCGATAATTTGTTTTATCTTCCCTAATTCTTTTTAGTGTATGAACATAAGTCAACAGTTATCCACCATTCAACGATTAGAGAAGCAACAAATGTAAAGCACTTATAAACGTTCTATGATTGTCTCATTTCCTCGTTATTCTCTTTGCAACCGAAGCCGCGTACGCTCCGGCGCCAACGCCGTTGTCGATGTTGACCACCGCCAAGCCAAGGGTGCAGCTTTGCAACATCGATGCAAGTGCAGCGATGCCGTTTGCGCCAAAGCCGTAGCCTATCGACGTTGGCACGCCCACGACTGGTGTGTCAACCATGGACGTAACCACGGACGCAAGCGCGCCTTCCATCCCGGCTACAACAACTATTGCGCCCACGTTTTGCGCCATCATTTCCTTTAGCGCCGGGAATAGCCTGTGCATGCCGGCAATGCCGACATCATAGCTAACCATTGCTTCGCAGCCCATCGCTTTCGCCACAAGTCGCGCCTCCTCCGCAACCCCGATGTCCGAAGTGCCGGCGGCTATTATCCCTACCTTTGCGCCAATCATTTTCCGGCCAAATGACTTGTCGGAAGCGAGGAGTGTTGTGCTCTTCCTTCCGACTTCAACCACCAGACCATTTTTCTTTAGTGCATTTGCGACCCGGGATAGCTCAGTCTTCCTTATCCTGCTGACGACAGTCTGCCCGTTGCGCCGGATGGCTGCAAGCGCAATCTTGATCACATCCTTATACTCTTTGTTCTCTGCAAATATTATCTCGGGCATTCCTTTCCTCATTTCCCTGCCGACATCCAGCTTCGCAATGTCTCCAATCTTTTCGATCGCGTGGATAGAGATCTCTTTCTCTACGTCTGACAGGCTGAGGCTGCCGTTTGCAAACCTGTCCAAGATTGTGTGTAAGTCCATCTATCAGCCAGCTATTCCGCAAAAAGAGAATAAAAGGGTTTAAAGAGGAAGTGCCTTGATTGCTTCCTTCACGCTTGCAACGCCCTTGTCAAAAATGTCCTGCTCAAAGCTGTCCAGCTTGAGCTCGATCACTCGCTCTACGCCGCCTGCGCCAATGACTGCAGGAACGCCTATGCATAGATCCGAAACGCCGTACTCACCTTCAAGTAGCGCCGACACTGGTATTACCAGCTTCTTGTCACGAATGGCTGATTCGAGCATCGTCGCGACCGCGTTGCCCGGCGCGTACACTGTCGCGCCCTTGAGTGCAATCACTTCGGCCGCTACCTTTCTTGTTTTTTCAAATATTTTCATGGCCATGTCCTTCGAGATGAATTCATGCAATGGAATTCCGCCTATCGAAGAACACCTTGTCAGGGGCAACATGTTTTCGCCGTGCTCCCCTATCACCATCGCCTGGATTGAATCGCGCGAAATCTTTGTAGCATCCCGGATAAAGCTCTTGAACCTTGAAAGGTCCAGCATGCCACCCATACCCATTACCTTGTTCCTCTTCGTCCCAATTGTCTTGAGTGCAAGGTACGTCATAGGATCGAGGGGGTTTGTCACAACAACAATAGTAGCGTCTTTGGCATACGATGCAATCTTACTTGCAACATCCTTGACAATGCCGGCGTTTGTCTTGAGCAGATCCATCCTTGTCATGCCCGGCTTTCTGCCGACGCCGGCTACAAGTACGACATAGTCGGAATCCCTCATTTCTTCATAGTTGTTTGAGCCCCTTGCAACTGCATCAGAGCCCCTCTCCGAGAGCTGGTGGTTGATGTCCATCGCCTCTCCTTGAGGCAGGCCTTGCACGATGTCTAGAAGCAATATGTCCCTGTCAAGCTCCCGCAGTCCACAATTCAGAGCTGCCGAGGCGCCAACCTTGCCAGATCCGATTATCGTAATTGTCATATTCGAGGTTGCAACCGACTGGATTGCTTATATAAATTGTGATTGGAGGCGGATCAGATTTAAATTGAGCGACATATCAAGTCAAGGGCAAATTGTCAAAAAAAAGGGATGACAGTTACTTTGCCGCAGGCCGGCGCAGAAAGAAAAAATACATGATGATTATTATACCAATAATTATCGCAGTAGCAGCAGCCGGCACTGCCGGAGCCGTTTTGTACCAGCCTGCACCCGTGATGGCAATAAGCGGAGTTGAATGCCACAGAGCAGAGCAGCTCAATTACCACGTCCACTCGCACCTTGACGTATTTGTAGATGGCCAGAAGCAAGAAATTCCTGCCAGTATTGGAATACTCTCTTCCCCTTCATGTCTTTACTGGCTTCACACGCATGACACCGCAGGTCTCGTACACATAGAAGCACCCCAGAGCAAAGAATTCACTCTAGGACAGTTCCTTGACATATGGAATCAAACTCGGGACTCGAGTGGATTGCTCAGTTCTGTATCGAATAAGAATGCTACAGCATATGTTAACGGCGAGCCATTCCGGGGTGACTATAGAGGTGTACAGCTGAAATCACTCGAAGAAATTGTTCTTGCGTTTGGCAAGCCTCCTGCTGATATTCCAAAAGGCTATAAATTTACCGTCCCGGCATAAAGGGAAACGTGATATAAAGCAGGACAGCAACTAACGTGGGAATGGCAGCAAAGGTTGCTGTAATAGACAGCCAAGTAGCAGGAATTGCAGGCGACATGCTTATGTCAAGCCTAGTGGACGCTGGGGCCAACAAAGGCAAAGTTATCGACGCGATCTTTGCATGCCAGAACTTTCTGAAAGGAAGCAAGATAGCCAAAGTAGATTTTGCCAAGGTGATATCGCACGGCCTTGTAGCTACGCAGATGCAAATGAAATACACCGATGCCTTGCACGAGCGCAAGGGGGTAGAGATGCACCACTCGCTTGCGCGCTGTTGCGACTCGCTAGGGCTTGAGCAGAGGGCCAAGACTTTTGCACTCGAATCCCTCAAGACAATAATCTTGGCAGAGGCCACCATCCATGGTGAAAATTTCGACGACGTGCACCTTCATGAAGCATCAAGCATCGACACCCTTGCAGACTTTGTGGGGTGCGCTACGGCTATACAGGATCTGAAACTGTTTGATGGCAGGATATATTCCACAAAGGTGGCAGTCGGAGGAGGGTTGCTAAAGTTTTCCCACGGGACAGTTCAGAACCCGGCAAGTGCGATCCTTGAAATTCTTAAGAACAGACAATTCGTGCTTTTGGGCGGGCAGGCCGAAGATGAATTGACTACTCCTACAGGGGCGGCCATGCTGGTCAATCTAGCTTCTGGCAGCGTCAACTATTATCCCAGCATTGCTCCGGAAAAAATAGGCTATGGCGCTGGCACGAAAAAATTTGAAGGGTTTGCCAACGTCGTTCGTGTGGTCCTAGGCTCGTCAAGCATCGTCGCCGAAGCTGCCAAGGACACGGTGTGCATCGTTGAAACAAACATCGACGACGCGTCGGGCGAGCTTGTGGGCAACCTTGTCGAGCGATTGGCAGAAGTTGCCAAGGACGTGATGATCATTCCAGGTACGACCAAAAAAAGTCGGCCGGCGTACCTCATTAGGATTATATCGGAAAATGCCGAGCTTAACAACGTGCTTGAGGTGCTGTTCAGCGAGTCAGGGACACTTGGAGCCAGAGTACAGGAAGTAGAGCGCTACGTGCTCCCTAGGGCTATACTGAGTGTCCCGGTTGATGTCAATGGAACTACGTTCAATGTTCATGTCAAAGTAGTCAAAGACTCGGG
>DAOL01000055.1:11066-22285 GCA_002501845.1 Nitrososphaera sp. UBA217 | reverse complement strand
AGTTACCTTGACACCTATAAAGCCCACATACTTGTAAGATGGTATTCTGAATCAGGTGGCAAAATGATACTTGAACATGTAGTATTCTAAAAGATCAGGCTAAGCGCCAACAAAAACCCAGTAATTCGGGAATATGCCACTGTTGACGCCATCGCCGGTACCAGAAACTTGAGGCTTTGCTGATCCTTCGTCAGCAACATTATTGACTTCGCTGCGAATGGGATCGACGCGAGGCCGACAAGAGAATAGACCTTTGTAAAGCCAAGGAAAATTCCTGCAATTATCATCACGTAGGCGGTGATTACGAAAAGTGGAAATATCCTCGCGGCCAACTTTTTGCCAAGAATTATAACAAGGGTGTGCCGGCCTTTTGACCGATCCGCTTCAAAGTCAGGAAATGAGTTAACAAACAGCACCGTTGTGGAGAGGATGCCAACGATGGCGCCAACATACAGTGCGGCAGACCCTATTACCATCGACTGGACGTAGAAAGTGCCGAGCACGATCATTGCACCCTTGATCGCGACAAAGAGCTCACCGAGGCCGGCGTTGACGATGCTTGTGGAGTAGAAATAGATCGAGACCACTGCAAAGCCAAGAATTACTGCTATTGTAAAGCCACGTGTAACCACAAAGTACGCGCCTATTGACGCGCCGAGGATGAGAAAGATCACACCCGCGACGTATACTGCATTTGGTGCGAGTAGGTTTTCAGGGAGCACTCCAGTCCCACCACTGAACTTTGTTCTTGTTGTGACGTCGTCTATGCCACGTTTGTGGTCCCAGTAGTCGTTAAGAAGGTCAACGCTGGCATGAAGGAAGATCACGCCGATATAGGTCAGGATGGCAGATATGGGGTCTACCGTTCCGGTTTTCCAGTATGCGATAGCAAGACCGTTGCTCACTGCTATTACCGACGCCAAGAGAAACCTTATCCTTATTGCCCGCAACCAGATGAACAGCACTGGTATGCTAGTATGACAGACATTACTATGCTTTTTGAAATCAATCTGAAATGCAGCGGTAGTAGGTTGTCCCGTCTATCGTGACATCCTCTATTCTGATCTTTTTCTTCCTGCCAGCTATTGCGCTTGCAAGGTCTGAAAAGCCCAACTTGAGCAATGTGCTGTTCACATCTTCTTCTGAAACGCCTGTAGCCTGTGCAATCTCCTCGGCAGAAAAGCCCCTGTCAGGGTTCCGGCATAGAAATTGAGTGATTATTGTGCCTAGATCCTTGTGGGCGTCAAACTCGGCGGCATCTATCGGCATGTTGGCTGAGCATCGGTACTGCGCTATAAATTTACGGCTCTATTTTACCAGTACTTTCGAGCGGTTTGCGACCTATAAAGCCTTCATCTTTTGCGTGCCAGAACTTGATCTCGTTTTCCCCGACCTTCCAGCACAGCCACACTTCCTCGTTGAACCTCTTTGATGGAAAGTCAAGAAGTCCTTGCTCGACGTCCTTTATCACTACCCCGCTCGCTTCAAGCTGCTCTATCGCCTTGTAATAGCTTGAAACAGCAGCGTTGAGCTCCTGCTTTTTCTTGATAAACGCCTCGAACTGGCTGCCAGACTGGATTATCAATTCGACCTTTTCTTGCAGAGTTACCGCCTGTTTCTTGTGCATCAAGATATTTGAAAATAGACGCTTGACTTCGGGCAATGCCTTGTTTGCAGTCAGCGGCGTGTAGAGTGTAAACATCTAACGCAATTATTTTCGATTTTGAGATAATTTATGCCTTTAGCACGGAATCTGCATGGCGTATGGCTGACATGCCTTCCCGGCAGATGTCCCCGACGCTAGAGCGCATAGCACGTCCTTGGATGGAACGATGTCATCGTGTCTATCGCGGTTTCTATCGATATTTCCCCAGCTTTTAGCCGCGTACCTAAAATATCTTATATGATCAATTTACACAACTAACATGAAGCTCGATTTTCCAAGGTACACCGAGCGGCTGGGCGCAGTCAGCATACACGCTGTACAGCGCATTTACGAGCTCGACTCGGGAAAATCTAAGGGCTTCCAGTCGTCGCACCAGACGGTAAGGAAATTTGACTACGACGAAATTTCGAACATAATGCATGACCTTGCGATTGTTATTCCAATAAAGAATGAAAAATTAAAGCTCCTAGAGGGGGTGCTGAGTGGCATACCAAACGAATGTCTTGTGATCATAGTGTCCAACAGCTCACGAGGTCCAGTGGACAGGTTTGCGATGGAGACAGAGGCTGTTAGGCAGCTTGGCAGATTCATGGAGAAACGTATGATAATAGTGCACCAACAGGACCCGGGGCTTGCCGAGGTCTTCAAAAAGGTCGGATACGACTCGATCCTTGACTCCCAGGGCAACATAAGAAGCGGCAAGGCCGAAGGCATGATAATCGGCATGCTTGCGGCGAAGTCGTACCACAAGGACTACGTCGGGTTCATAGACAGCGACAATTATGTCCCTGGCGCGGTCAACGAATACGTCAAGATATTTGCGGCCGGCTTTGGCATGTCGACCACACCGTACTGCAACGTGAGGGTATCCTGGGTTTTCAAGCCAAAGGTCAGAAACAACGCGCTCCAATTCTCAAAATGGGGCAGAGTGTCCGAGATCACAAACAAGAACCTCAATGCCCTTCTAGCGACCATAACCGGCTTTGAAACTGAAGTCATCAAAACCGGCAACGCTGGCGAGCACGCGCTCTCCATGCCACTTGCAGAGTGCCTCCACTATACCAGCGGTTACTCGATAGAAACACGTGAATTCATCGGTATACTGGAAAAGTTTGGTGGGCTGGTGCCGTCGGAATACCCACAAATAGTTGACAAGGGCGTAGAGGTATTCCAGATAGAGACCCGCAATCCGCATTTTCATGAAGACAAAGGCATAGAGCACCTGAGCGAAATGCTCGAAGCGTCACTTGCCACAATACTTGGCAGCAAGATCTGTCCTCCGGACCTGAAAGAGAGTCTGCAGGACCAGCTAAAGCACGTGACAAAGAAAAGGATTGACTATAGCAAGAAATACCACATGCTCGAGCCCATTAACACAATACACCTGCCGGAATTCGAAAAGGGCGTCAGGGAAAAGGCAAACACATTCTTGAGGATCGGCAGGCTAAAGTAGCTACCTGTGTTTCCTCGAATACTGCCTTTAGAATTTCGATGAACAATGTCCAAGTCCTCAGCTCATTGTGGTAGAGCCCCCAGCTGCTCGACCTGGCAAATAGGCTGTGAAGGTTGGCTGACGCCCTAAGTGAAAATCTCTTTATCGTAATAGGCAATTTTTCATGACTCAAGAGCGTGACAACCCCTTCGATATCTTTTCTTCGCGATTGTGCTCGCGGCACGAGCGATAGTTTGCACTAAACACCCGCGCTGCCACGACCGCATGACACCATGCTGTGAATTTGACAACCTGTATTATGCATGTGATGAATGCGACTTTTGCCTGCAAACGACGAAGTGGAGTTTCTACAAAAGGAAATTAAGCGCCGTGGACTGTCATGATTGTTTGATCATAAATAAACGCGAGCTGTCCAGCTTTCACGACGACAAGTGTTCGCTGTTAGCTCTTGCCGCCCTTGAAGTAGCCATCGATAGTGTCAAACCTGCCGCTCTTGTAAAGCGCGCCGTAAAATTTAACAAAAAGATATCCGTGCGGGATATAAATGGCAAGATCTTAAGACTGCAGAACTTTGATCGCATATATATTGTGGGAGCTGGCAAAGCGGCCGGAGGCATGGCCAGTGCCCTTGCCCTCGCCTTGCATGGCAGACTAGCTGGCGGCGCGATAACCGTCCCTTACGGCGTTAGGGCAAAGATCAAAGGTATCTCAGTCACGCATGCATCACACCCAGTGCCCGACAGATCCGGGTTAGAAGGCACAAAAAAGATCCTGAATGTCCTAAAGAAAGTTCAGAAAAACGATCTGGTTTTTGTTCTGATCTCGGGCGGCGGTTCGGCACTGATGCCATTCCCCGCATCTGGCGTGTCGCTCGCTGACAAGAAGAGGATCACAGTCCTGCTCTTGCGCTCAGGCGCTTCTATAGACGAGATAAACGCCGTCCGCAAACACTTGTCGGCCGTCAAGGGAGGCCAGCTGCTGCGTCACATTGATGGCGCGTGTACAGTTATTTCACTGATCGTGTCTGATGTGGTAGGTGATGATCCGGAGGTGATCGCTTCCGGCCCGACCTGTGCCGACAGGTCTACATTTGCAGATGCCCTAAAAATCCTGAAGAAATACCATATCAAGGGTCCCGATGCGGCTCTTGCGCATATTGTCAGTGGCGCCAAGGGCGAGATAAAGGAAACACCAAAATCATGGGATCCAATGTTTTCCCACGTTCACAATATGATGATCGGAAACAACGCTACTGCGTGCGCAAATGCGGTCAGCTATCTGAAAAAACAAGGTATGCATGGGGTGCACCTTGGATCAGAGTTTGACGGGCAAGCTCGAGATTTTGGTAGATTTTTAGCGCGCCTCTCGTCAGACCTAGATAGCACTAGGTCTTTTGCTATAGTGGCTGGCGGCGAGACCACCGTCAAGTTAAATAGATCAAGAAATGGTGTGGGAGGCAGGAATCAGGAAGCGGCACTTGCATGTTTACTCGAGCTTAAACGCCATGATATTGCAGTAGTATTCATGGGAACTGACGGCATAGACGGCAACTCTGATGCGGCTGGCGCACTGGTGTCGCGAAAGACAATTGCCCTTGCCATCGATATGGACTTGCAAAAATACCTTGGCAGCCACGACAGCTATCACGCTTTCAAACAGTTGCACTCGCTCATTTTTACCGGACACACTGGCACCAACGTAAGCGACATTGCAATAATATGCAAGGCGCCGGGCTTTCCAGCTAAACAATAACAGACGTAACTGGTTCAGCTATGACTTTAGCTAGAAAGTTACTTTTGCGCCTTACTGGCTCAAGAGATTGAATGTTGTAATCAATTTCTTTTTCATGTTGTTGCAATACAGAACGGTGTCTTCAATCTTTGTTTGAGTGTTTACTTCAGAACCTTTAAGATAAAACTCCAGATTATTTGGCACTACGCGAATATTTTTCTTGTGACAAACACTATCACTCTGCACACGTTATTACTCGCAGATATTAAAGACCAGACGGAGCACGGTAATAGAAAAATAACATGTATCTAGTAACTGACATGTATGTCGCCCGAAACAACATTGATAACGCCGTGATCGGTCTGAACCAAAAGGGACCCGTCATAGTTAACATCCGCAGCCACCCCCTGAATCATTTTGTTGTTCTGCACTACTGTAACTTTGCGGCCCAGAATATCAGATCTTTTTTTCCATTCTTGTAAAATTGTGCCTACTCCTCGCTGCTCCATCTCTACGTAATAGCGTTCAATGTTCTCGAGCAGCGATCTTGTCAAATCAAGCCTACTTACGGTGTGTCCAAGCTCGCCACTTATAGAAGTGATCTTTATCCCGTCAAGGCGCGCTGAGATTGCTGACGCGTCAACGTTTGTGTTTATCCCAATGCCAATTACTGCATAGTTGACCTGATCTGCCTGTGCGCTAATGTCAAGCAGTATACCGGCCACCTTCTTGTCTGAAATGATGACATCATTTGGCCACTTCAATCGGGCGTCAAGCCCTGTTGTATTTATCGTGTCATACACTGCAAGTCCGGTGACAAATGGCAGGAGCGTTATTTTGGCGGTAGGTATGCTAGGCCTCAAAACCACGGAGAGCCATATGCCACCTCTGGGTGACAACCACTTTCTATCTTGCCGGCCCCGCCCACTTGTTTGTTGCTCCGCAATGACGACTGTACCATGCGAATCGGGCTTGCTCGCAAGCGAGATTGCAAGATTCTGTGTCGAGTCTATGGTTTCGCGGTAGACGATGTGCTTACCAACAAATGAAGTGTGAAGAACCCTTGCTAGCTCCCAAGGAACTGGAAGGTCAGTCTGACCAACAAGCTTGTAGCCTAGCCCGTGTCGCGATTGTATCGCATAGCCGTACCTGCGCAGGATCTTTATATGCTTCCACACGGCACTCCTTGAAATGCCGGCCTTTTTTGCAAGCCTCGGGCCAGAGACATATCCGGCCTCCAACCTGAGCAACGACAGGAATACGTCTGGCCACGGCATTTGGGCATGATGGTGCAGCAGCAGGTAATATACTGATCAAACTAATTCTAGCAGCTTGTCTGCTAACTTGCTTCGATTATATTTTATATCCTTAGACGCCTTTTCCCCCTGTGAAGAACCGTAGCAGACCCGACATTATGGCTATCATTTTAGAGTCTGCTAACGGGGGGATAACTAAGACGAAGCTCCTCACCCGCGCCAACCTTACAAGTGGCCAGTTGCGGCAGTACCTTGACGTTTTAATAGAAAAAAAACTGATAACAGAGCTTGTAGCCGATGACAAGAGGCATGTCGCCTATAAGACTAATGAAAAGGGGATGAGGTACCTTTCTGTTTATTCGTCTCTAAAGAGCATCGCAGTCTTTCCACAGGAATGAGACTAGATCTTGTTCCACTTGTAATATACGGTTCCGTCCTGCAGGTCGCGTAGACATCAGACTTGCTTTCCTTGAGCGAAATTGAAACTTCAAGCTCGGCCAGCAAACGCTCAATCCCTTTATCCACCTTTTTTGGCGCAAGGACGTTCAGGATCTCTTCCTTTGAGTACATTCCTGAAAGGTTCCTCCGCAGTATGCTTTCGATTTCACACATCAAGTCTGCCATGCCAGTCACTTTTTCTTTGTCCTTGCAGAGACTATCGACAAAACATCACGGTCCTTTAGCTGGTAGTTGGTAGGTAGCCTGAGGCCGTCCCTGCCATCTAGCGCGTAGAGCATACCCTTTGCCAGCTCGCTATGTACTTCTCGCGCCAGATCCTCGACGGTCGACCCTGATCGCATCAAGTAGACGTCAGGCAACACGTTGCCATGCTTGTCTGAAAACTTTTGAATGTCTGCAATAGGGTAAACAGCGTTCATTTTCAACAGTTTGAACACCGCCACGTTTATCGCAAACTGGACCCCGGTGCGCATATATTCGCCTAGGATGTCCTTGCGGATAAAGTTGAGCGCCCATTTTTGCTTATCGTTGAGCTTAGTCTGGTCGCTTATTTCAAAACGCTCGTCACCGGGCAGGTAGCGAATTATCCCTCTGCTCTCTGCGCGTCTGAGTGTCAGTTCTGCGTCCGCGCTTGCTGGAACCACTATTACGTCCTTGTACTCTTCTCGAAGCCTGTTGAAGTTCTCAGTCGCAGTCGGCAGGTCCACCTTGTTGGCCACGATCAATGTAGGCTTTGAAATGTCGCGCAGGCTCCAGCAAAAATCCTTGCTCTCTTGCGGTCCAAAGTCGTCAAATGAGGCGGCAGTCAGATTGTTCTGCGCAAGGGCCAGCTTGACGTGGTCTTCACGTACGCCGATGCCCCGGAACACTTCTGTTATAGCCGGGATCGTGTCTATGCCTGAAGCAATAGCGCGGGATATCTTGTCGCGGTTTGCTTCTAAAAGCTTCAGGTACCACATGACAAGTTCCTCTTCAATGTCTGCGACGTCTGCAACAGGGTCGCCTGTCCCCGGCTCGGCGATCCTCCCCGACGCGTCGATGCTTCCTGAAGCGTCGACGATGTGGAGTAGCGCGTCAGACTGCGCGGCTATCGTAAGAAACTGGTTACCAAGCCCTTTGCCCTCCCACGCTCCTTTGATAAGGCCAGGCAGGTCCACTAGCTCGACTGGGATAAAGCGCCAGCCATCGATGCAGCGGGAGTTCTTGGGCTGATCCTGTAAGTTGAATTCCTTGTGGACGCAGAGTGTAATCGCGTGTGCGTTGCCTATCGCTGGCTGCTTTGTGGTAAAGGGGTAATTGGATATCTCGGCAGTGAGTAGCGTGGCCGAACTAAAGAAGGTTGTCTTGCCGGTGTTGGTTTTGCCAATCAGCCCAATCTTTATCATGGGTTTTTCACTCTTTGTTATTATTTATATACTCTGATCAATGGGAATGAGGAAATAGCAGCAGTGTACCCATCCAATGATACAAACCGCCAAGGAGTGACATGTAGATAAATAGCCCTAGGTTTTTCAGAATACATTTTCTTTGCTCAAGAAACAGATATGGGAAATTGCACGCCGTAATATTGAATTACTGACGGATAAGACTGAAAGCTACCTCAGAACAGGCCGAACTTTTTAGCTACCTTGGATCCCCAAGAGTTTTTCTGCTCTTCAGATTCGGGTTTATCATCTTCTTCCACTCCGGCATCACCTAGCTCGTGCTGCTGGGCCAGTTCCTTTATCATATTGAGCCATTCTTTCTGTTCAGAACTCTCCGGCTCCTCTGGAGTGGTCTGGTACTTGGGATCAAACGGGCTCTCTTGTTCGAGAAGCTGCTCTCTTGCTTCTTTGGGGACCTTGTTTTCCAGCTCTTTGAGTTTTTCTTGCGAAGATATCACTTCAGCATTCTTATCATTCAGCTGCTGAACTAGTTTGGCTACCTGCTGCTCAGCAGAAATCTTTTCTCGTTCTATCAAAGCCATTTTCTTGTATGGTTCGTTAATCAGCTCCTCATGTAACCACTTTTGAAGTTTGTCCATCTGTGTTTGATTGCCTGTGACCATTTGTTCATAGTTCTTTTTCATTTCTTCTATCTGGCTTTGATAAATACTCCTGACATTTTCTAGCTGCATCTGGTAGTTCTTCTTTGCTTCTCGAAGTTCTCTCTCCCGAATTTCCCTGGTTTTTTTTATCTGCTCGTCAACCCTCATTTGCAGCGATTTTCGCTCTGCTTCATATTTTTTTGCAGCTGCCTGCATATCTTTTCGATGGGTCGCCTTTAACTCGGAAATTTTATCATTAAACTCCTGCGTCCTTTTTCTTGATTGTTCTCCGAAAAGCTTCGAGACGTTCTTTTCTAGCTGCCTACTGGCCTCATGATATTCAGATTCTTCTAGCGTCTTGCCACAAACTGAACACCTAAGATCGGCTGAGCTCACTGCACTACGACTTCGCTTTTTCCTTTTAAAAGGACTTGTATGTAGTCAGATGCCCATAATTGCCTTGAGAGAACCTCATTTGCTTGATAGCTTGTCAAGGCCCATTTTGATCTCGTCGCAGCGCCACGACATTTCGCTTATCTGGTCGGCAGTCAGGTCAGAGTTCCATTTTTCAAGAGCTATTTTTGAGATTTCAACCGCATGATACAACACTGCCCAGTACGGGTGGTGCTCTGCCGTGGTGTAGGCAAGCTCTAGCATCTCTGCCAGCCCTGAGGAAGCGCGCTTTATGTAATCCGAGTCTTCACCATAGATCCGGATAATGCCGGCGTCCCTGTCGACACCCACCTTGGTCGAAATCCTGTGATTGTTCTCCAGATCCTCTAGAACCGGTCTGACCCGCTCTAATATACTGTCGATGCTTGACATTCAGTTCTTATTTTATGTTGTATAATTTAATCTAGTCTCTGAAGAGCCGCTCGTGCTCCGCTAGCATGCACCTGTTGAATACCACTTCGATGCCCTTCTCCCTTGCCATGCGCTCGGCCTCTTTACTGTAGATACCCTCTTGCATCCAGATCACCTTGATGCCCTCTTTCTTTAAGGCATCCTCTACGACTGCCTGTACATCTTCTGACGGCCTGAAAATGTCGACGATGTCTATCTNNCTGAAGTGGGGTTGACGGGTATTACGTTGTAGCCGTGCCTGATTAAGTATTTTGGGACATAGTGCGCGGCCTTGCCCTCGTTCTTGGACATGCCAACTACAGCGATATTTTTCAGATCATAGAATTTTTTTATTTCGCTATCCGAATGTGCATCCCTTTCCATCGCGATCAAATATGTGTCTTCAGATTATTTAAACGCCGTCAGGAGCCTATCATGCCGGGCAGCTTTATCGGGCTGCGATACGGCTGCACTTTCTTTATTCCGGGCTCGGCGGTGACCGTGACGTGATCCAGCTGCGCCCCTTCCGGAGGCGAAAAGTTCATGGTTTCGCCCGGCTGGAGCACCGGTATCACCGGTTCTTTTTCGCTGCCATAATCGACCTGCACATCTGTTAGCGGCAGCCTTCCGANNACGACAAACGCAAGACGCATTGTAAGAGAATGTGGCTCGAGAATATTTAAGCGATTATTCGCCCTTCATCTGTATCCTTGATTTGAACGCTGGCCTGATGCCAAGCGTCGCATAATTGCCCGTAGAGCATGTAAAGCAGAGCTCTTCTTCCGGCATGCCTATTGCCTTTGCAAGGTTGACAGTGTCGTTGTACGCGACATAGTCCGCGCCTATCACCTGCGAAACACGCGAGCCTATTGTCGCGTTTGATTCTTCAGCCGCGCCATGCTGGTAGGCAATCAGCTCTTCCTGCGACGGAAAGTCGATGCCGGCGTAGCAAGGGTAGCGTATTGGGGGGTAAGTGATGACGAGGCTCACCTTGCTTGCCCCGACCATTCGAAGAGTCTTGATTATCTCGGCCGAGCTCGTGCCCCTAACGATGCTGTCGTCAACCACTATCACATGTTTGTCCTCAACCACTTCGCGAATAGGTATTATGCCCTTGTTTATCTCGACCCTGTCGCTCTGGTATGGCTCTATGAAACTCCTCATAGAACCCTTTTTGCTGTACCTGTCCTTGAGCAGGCCCTCTTCAAACGACAGTCCAAGCTCCTGTGCGTAACCAAGTGCTGCCGGCCTCGCCGAGTCTGGCACAGGCACAACAACATCCGCGTTTGCTATCGGGAATTTTTTGGCTAGAAACTGCCCAATTCTTTTCCTTGCGGCATAAATGTTGATCCCTTCCATTATGCTTGATGGGTGTGCGAAATAGGTGTATTCAAACGCACAGTGCGCGTGTGGATTTTCGTTTGCAAACTGTTGCGAGCTGATTCCGCCCTTGCTCATCTTTACCAGCTCGCCCGGCTCGATATCGCGTTCAAGATGTGCACCGACTGCTCCTAGTGCGCATGACTCTGAAGCCACCATGTAGGTATTGGTTTCACGATGATGCCCGAGCACAAGCGGGCGGAAGCCGCGCGGATCTCTAGCTGCATATACAGAACCCTCATCCGTCAGAAATGTAAAACAGAACGAGCCGACCATCTCACCTTTCAGGATGTGCATCGCCTCCGCCATATCCCCCTTGTCTGCAAGATGCATGACGAGGCGCTGGGCCGCTACCAGAGTGTCGCTCATTGTCTGTGGGGTGAACGTGCAGCCGCCTACCATGCC
>DAOL01000055.1:914-10943 GCA_002501845.1 Nitrososphaera sp. UBA217 | reverse complement strand
CAAGCGAATAAAAGCTTGTCTGCAACTGCTTCAACGTCAGCTTGATCAGCTTTTTCTTGCCCTTGGCGAACTCGATGGTGCTCGCAGCTCTTCCTATTTTCGCAAAGGTCACGCCGGCCGATGACAGCACTTTGCAAACCTTCTCTGGCTCTTTTGTGCCAACGATGTATCGAGAATGTGATTCNNTCGACATTTGGAACAGGTCCGCCTATTACGTTGTGGATGTATTCGTAATATTCAGAGCCGCCCATTTCAGGAACAGTTTGACCGACGACAAAGATCGAGTTGCCAGATGACAGCGCAGGCCGGGTGATATGCGACGCGCTTTGTACAAGTCCAAGCGTGCCTATGACAGGCGATGGCTTTATTGGTCCTTTGGCAGTTTCGTTGTAAAAGCTCACCTTACCCCCAACCACAGGAAGGTCCATGAACTTGCAATAGTCTACGATCGCGTTTATCGCCTGAGTAAATGTCCAGTAGATTTCCGGATCTTCAGGGCTGGCAAACTGCAAATGGTCTACCACTCCAACGGGTTCTGCGCCGGTGCAGATGACGTTCCTACAACCTTCTGAAAGGCAGCCAAGCGTCCCCCGGTACGGGTCTAGGTAGCAGTGTTTAGAATTGCCGTCCAGCTTTATAGCTACAAACTTGCCATTGTCAAGCCTCATGACCGCAGCATCGCCCATTCCGGGCTTGACCACTGTCCGCACTCCCACTTCGTGGTCGTACTGTTGGTAGATCCAGCGCTTGCTTGCGATAGTAGGGTTCGACAAGAGCGACAGCAAGACCTTGCCCAGGTTTGTTGGTGTTTTTGGCTGTTTTACTGATCTTAGTTTGTTCAGATAAGAAGGACGCTTGATCGCCCTGTCTGCAGGCGGCGCGTGCGCAATAAGGTGCGATGGCATCTCTGCCACTACCTTACCGTCGTGCCTTACAACCAAATCTTGGTGCTCGCAGACGACGCCTAGCATTGAATGCTTGATCTCGTACTTGTCAAGGATCGACTGGAGGGCCTGCAACCTTGCTTTGTCTGTGACGTAGAGCATGCGTTCTTGAGATTCCGAGATCATGAGCTGGTTTGGAGTCATGTCTCTTTCCCTTGCATGCACCCGTGTCAGCTCTACATCAAAGCCCTTGCCCAGATTATCAGAAGTTTCAGATAGGCAGCATGATAGGCCTCCGCCGCCAAGATCTTTGATGCCTTTGATGCAGCCTTGCTTCACTGCCTCCATCGTCGCTTCAAGCAGTAACTTTTCAAGGAAAGGATCGGGGATCTGAATCGCCGATCTGTTTTCTGCTTCAAGTGCCTTTGACGCAAATGACGCGCCATGTATTCCGTCGCGGCCTGTCGAGCCACCCGCGAGTAAAACGACATCGCCCACGTCGGCTTGGTTTGCAACAATGTCTTCCTTGCGCCCAAATCCAATGGATGCGACGTCAACGAGGCAATAGTCCTCAAACGACGGATCAAATTCAATTTCTCCCCCCACAGTCGGGATTCCGATGCAGTTGCCATAGTCAGCTATGCCTTTGACGACATTCTTGAATAGCCATTTTGACTTTGCNNCCTTTGTCGGCAATAACCGCAGGTATTTTTTTGACGACTTGTATGAACAGTGCTCTGACCATTCGGCGCCGACAATATCCTGTTCGATCTCGTTTGCCTTGCGCCTCAGGTTTTCTTCAAGATAATCGAGCTCTTGCTTTGTCAGGACGCCCATCTACGCTATCGCCTTTGGCTTGAGGTTAGACACAAGCGATCTGAAAATCGTAATGGCCTCGTTCTTGGCGCCTTCCGCTGCAAGTATGCTTTCGCTCGCCCTCTCCGGGTGGGGCATCATTCCCATCACGTTACCCTCTTCGCTGCAAATTGCTGCGATAAGGTCTGACGATCCATTGGGATCGTCGTTGGAATACTGCAAGACAATCTGGTTCTTTTTCTTTAGCTCTTTCAATATCTTATTGTCTGCCACGTAGCGGCCCTCACCGTGCGCCACCGGGATGCCAAATCTCTGCCTTGGCGCAAACTTGCTCGTAAAAGGTGTCTTGTTGTTTTTTACCTCAACCTCTGTCCATCTGCAGACAAAACGGAGCGAGTCGTTCATCATGAGGGCGCCGGGCAAGAGCCCAGATTCAACTAGGATTTGAAAGCCGTTGCATATGCCAAGTATCGGCAGGCCGTCTTTCGCCATCCTTTTCACTTCCTGCATTATTGGGCTGTAGGCTGCAATTATGCCTGCGCGCAGGCGATCGCCAAAGGCAAAGCCGCCGGGGATTATCATTGCCTCGTAGCCCGTGATGTGGTCCTTGGTGTGCCAGATAAAGTCGGCCTGAACGCCTACGACGTTGTTTAGAACATGATGAACGTCGCGATCGCAGTTACTGCCGGGGAAAACGGCAATTCCAATCTTCGCCATTACTGCGAGTGGAACTTGACAGAGCTCGTATTAATATCTTCAGATTAGCGAATTTCACATCAGGGATATCGTTCACTACAGCATTGTTTTTATCTTCGGCTGATTCTGAGAAATTTGTATGGCAGCTGGCGTAGTTCGTGACATTATGACAAAGCAGATAGTCATGATAGACCATGACAAGTCGGCGCTGGAGGCCGCCGGGATAATGGCGGAGAAGGGCATCAGCTCTGTGTTTGTGGTAAGGGATGGGGATCCCGTAGGCATCGTGAGCGAGAGGGACTTTATCAAAAAGATATGCGCCAAGGAGCTGCCTATCGCGCAGGTAAAAATAGGTGACATCATGTCCAAGATACTGACGACTGCCGACCCGGAGATGCCAATCGAAGTCGCGGTGCAGAGGATGGTGAACCACAAGATACGCCGTCTCCCGATAATGGAGGACGGCAAGCTGGTCGGCATCATTACAGTGACTGACCTTGCAAGGCATCTGAGGACTACGCTATTGCTTGAAGGAGCGTTGAGTGATTTCAGTAACATTGACGATGTGTTCACGACCATGGACCAGGACGACAAGCATTAGCTGAACACGTGTCACCAACAATAATCTTAAATGTTGCCAGTAGCCTTGATGGTGCAGTTGCTGACAACTGGATTGAATATGCGAAGTTCTTCGCACAGCCTTTTAACCATCATTTCAGCATCTTTCTCTGATTTTGAACTTACAACCATCTTTAGCATCTTTGCAGACCGAACGGACTGAACGTTTGAATAGCCGCCCTTGACAACAAGGTCGCGGTGAATCGTTTCGCCTTCCGGGTCGTTGATGTAGGGTTTGTTTTCAATTACTACCTGCACTACGAACTTTGGCACAAGTTCCCCCGGGNNAGCAAGAATGTCCCTATCGACGGAGGGATCAGTCCAAGCATGAACATGTTTGGCGCGTCCTCGGCCGAAACGTTGGCATTGTTGATGGCCACTATTACAATAAAGAAAGAGAGAAAGAGAGTCACTACAAAGAACACCGCAGCTCCGATCATGAAGGCAAGCAGTTTGACGTTGTCATGTCCTGTTACCGTATGCGCCAACTGTATCAAACAACACTCAGGCTGTAGATTAACCTTTTCCAAAAATGCCGTTTAATTAATAAAACGCAGTACCATTAGAGCGCACGAGGTCACGTAGCTCAGCCTGGCCAGAGCGGCTGACTTGTAAACTTCTGTGCCAAGAGATCAGCAGGTCGTGGGTCCAAATCCCACCGTGACCTTTATGGTCGTATGCGTTAGGGTTTGGACAACCCTACGCAACGACTTTTTCAAACCATTGCTGAATAGCGTCTTGATTGACATGACCTTGGCTCTAACCCGCGAGTATAAAAGTTCTTTAATATGGTTCTATTACTTCTTGTTTTTCTTCTTGCCTAGAAACCACGCGGTAAAATTGCTAACAAAATTGCTAGGCTGCGCAAACGTCGGGTATCTTGCATTGTTAGGGTCTACGTAACCTGCGTCTCGCCATTTTTGGTCTTTATGAATCTGCTTATGTTTCTCTAGGCGCTCTTCGCTTGATAATTCTGCGCCGCAAATCTTGCATTTGTAGACGTCAGCCATGAATGCTAGGCCATATCTATGACACAGAGGATGCAAGATAAACATTCTGCTAGTTCGAGACTAGAACGTGTTCTGACAGAAAAAATTCGCAAGGTAATGCCATGCACCCACAAACGACAAGTTCGGTCTGAACATACCTTAAGTTTACTTGGCTCACGCGTCAACTACCATGCTTGACCGTTCTACTTTTGCTAAAGACCAAGTGCGCGCCTAGCTCTCGCCATTGCACCAAAACAAAACGCCGTTTCAAGCGAAAAATAGATTAAATCAAGTGTACAAAATTCTGCGCATGCATTGTGGTAATATTAAATTTAAGCCCGGCCGCGGAACAAGGGGGCAGGAGGCGACCGGGCGACGTGATACCTTAGCATGTCGGGTCTGGCTTGTATTCACAGCGTCAAAGCATCAGGCCTATTATAGCTATTTTGGTGTAATTCTATTGAACAATTCTATAGAAAATATAAAGCCCGGGCCACTGTGTGAAGACGCCCACAAAATGCCAGCAGCCGGGCACGAAGATGTTTTGGTGAATTTGGTAACCATAACTACNNAGCGCTATTTTAGGTCGTATGGTATTTCTGATTGTACAAATAAAGTAGATTCTGCTGTAACTGCTGTTACTTAAAACCAATCGCGATGAATTATCAAACAACATTATTTTACGTAGGGTTGTCTAAATCCCAACCTGACCTTTCTTACATCCGATTTGTTCCTTAAGGCTTCTTTTGTTTGTCGAAGATTAACTCTCTCGCCATATCGCCTTTGTCCTGGCTAGCGCAACAAAACCGATGAGGTAGGCGACCTGCACCGCAAAGCCAAAGCCAAGCGACCACCCTTCCGGTAGCGTATCCATCCCCATGATATATTGCAACATCAACGACGCATGAGTAGTCGGCATCGCGTAGGCAAGCGGCCAAAGCTCCATGGGCATGAATGTTATTGGGTAGAAGACTGGGGGAAGGATCGTGAGTATCACGTTCACAAATGAAATGACCTGCGTTGCGTTTCGCATGTGGAGCATGTGCGACGAAAGGAAGAACCCCATTGCAGACATTGACCCCCAGATCAAGAGTATCGTCGCCACCAGCAGCGGGATGCTGGATACTGATCCGCCAAAGAGCATAACAAGCGACGCAAGCGCGATGAGCGCGGGCAGCCCAAAGAGCAATTCTGACAGTGCAAGTCCCATCATGTATGTCAATGGTGACACAGGTGACGCGACAAAAACGTCTTGTATTTTGTATTCCGTCTTGTAGAACGAAATATCCTGTCCGAGCGCGAGGCCGTAGCCTACAAGCGCCATTACTAGGCTGCCTGCGACTGCAAAGTCCGTGTACTTCCCTCCACTTATGACAAATAGCACGAACAGGAGCGAGAAGGGGCTTATAGCAGTGAACACAAGCGACATCGGGTTCCTCCGGAGCCAGAGTACCCCTGTCATGTAGGCGATCAGAAACGCCTGCCTGACTGGGAGCATGTTAGTCTCTGCCATTCTGGTTATCTCCAATGCCACCACCTACAAGGTAGACAAACACGTCGTCAAGCGTGACCGGCGAAACGGTGAACGCAAGGTTCCTGCCTAGGGCAAGCTCGGACAGCTCGCGAACAGCTGACTCGAAAGTAAAGACACGGAGCATCCCGGCGCCCGTGTCGACCACCGATCCGTAAGGCTCGAGCGCGTCAATGTCAAGCCCGTCGCGCGCAATGTCTACCCGGATGTTCTGTGGTATGACCCTGCGCAGCTCCTGGATAGTTCCTTGCGTGATAACTTTGCCCTTGTCGATTATGACAATATAGTCTGACAGCATCTCGGCCTCGTCCATGTAGTGCGTCGTCAAAAGAATCGAGCCTCCTTTGGCCTTCCAGTCATTTATTGCGGACCAGACCTGTCTCCTAGAAACTGGGTCGAGACCAATTGTCGGCTCGTCCAGAAACAATAGCTGCGCGTCTGTAGCCATCGCCATTGCTACCAGAATTTTCTGTTTCATGCCGCCTGACAGATTCATGGCAGGCCTATTCCGCGCTTCATACAGCTCAAGCTTGCGCAGTATCTCCTCCGTCTTATCTCTTGCAGTCTGCTTGCCCTCCCCTCTTATCTGAAGCCAGTTGTAGATATGGTCCCATGATGTCAACGCCCTGAGCGGCCGGCCCTCCTGTGGGACTATGGAAATTAGGTCACGGATCTGTTTTGCTTGCCTTACCACGTCATAGCCAAGTACGTTGATGCTGCCGGCAGTAGGCATCAGCTGGGTCGCGCACATGCGCACAAAGGTTGTCTTGCCCGCTCCGTTCCTGCCAAGTAATGTGAAAATCCTGCCAGCTTCTACCTTGAGTGAAACCTCGGACAGCGCGGCCTGGTGGGCCCCCTTGTATACTTTGCTTACGCCGGCCGCGTCTATGGCAAGCACAAGATTACTGTACGGCGCTCTAATGTAGACTTTCTGCTAAGCACCCGAGTATGTACATCGATTCCAACTCCTCTAAAACAAAAATGTTGGCCGCAGCCACAAAATATTCCGCATTTTGGGGTCTGGTGCAATGGAGCTGGCCGTTTTAGATATGCAAATAAATCCCTCTGTGCAAGATACTGCGTAAATGAGAAGGGAATACATAGTTGCTCGGATTGAAGCATCGCAGGACGGCACCCCGTACGTCTATGTCACATTCAACGATCCAAAAGAGTACAAGCCTGACAAGCCCAACGTGAACCCGTTTGGTCAGGGCACGGCAACGTTCAGCTCCATGGATGACCTCATGAAGAACATGCCCAAAATTATGGCGAACTTCCCCGGTATTGGCGGAGGACTTACAGAATCCCCCACGATCAAGCTGAGCATGAGAGAGTATCAAGATATGGGCATCAAGGTCGGCGACAAGGTCCACATTGAGATACAGAAAACAGAGAGCAGCGGCGTTTAACTGTTGTATGCAAAAGAGGACGCTTTGATTTAAATACAGAAGCCGCGTAATACGTTCGGTTGGAACAGCGAAAGAACAAGGTGCGTGCCGAAGTAAAACTTCCCTTGATACTTATTCACACACCTTTTGGTCTTACATTCTTTGACAGGGTTGCCAAGTGGCGCGGGGCCAAATATTACGCCGACTTTAACACATACCTCATGCCGGCGATAACAGCGCTTGCGATATTCCTAATAATTAACGCTCTTTACTTTACGTTTGTTAGTGCCTCAGCAAGAGAAGGAGCACGTGGAATAGGTCTACAAGCCAATTTGCTCATTCCTGGTATTAATCCATATTTGCCGATTAGTTATGGCTGGATAGCACTTATTGTCACAATTATTATCCATGAAGCAGGTCATGGAATCGTGGCCAGAATCTATAACATCAGGGTAGAATCGACTGGCATCGTGCTGTTCCTTGGTCTACCAATAGGGGCCTTTGTCAACATCGAGAGAGATGAGTTGAATAGGGCGACATTGAAGCAAAAGAGTGCAGTCCTGACAGCCGGCCCATTGAACAACATGATATTGGCAGGTGCCTCACTTATTGCATTGTATTTTGTAGTTTCTACATTGACGCCGCTACCACCCGATCCAAATTCTCCACAGTTCGGAGCATTAGTATTAAATGTCAATGAAGGATCATTGGCTCAATCCATTGGTCTTACTCAAGGTTCCATCATTCAAACTATAAACGGAGAAAAAATAATAGCCGCCGATGATGTAAGCAGACTTCTGCGATCTCATCTTGGAGAAACAATAGTGGTACAATGGTTGGATCGTTCCAGTAGGACAGTAAGTCATGAAGTTACCTTGCCTGCGTCAGTAGAAGAAGGCAAACCTATCTTAGGAATAGGTGCTGCACCAATCGCAATAGACTCCGCAGCAGTTCTTGAAAATTATAAGAGCTGGTTTACCGGCAACCCGATAGGTTTGATTGTTCCTCCTACCATTCAGCAAGTCTTCGTCCCATATTCTGATTTTATGGCTCCGCAATTTACTTCTTCAGTATTTGGAAATAACTTTGCACCTATAGCAAATGGTTTGTTTTGGCTATGGTTTATCAATTTTAACGTCGGCATCTTTAATGCACTACCAATTGGTCCTTTGGATGGTGGGCAACTATATGGTTCACTTATAGAGAAAAGAACTAAATCACAAGTGTTGGCAAAAAATGCCAATACAATGCTAACAATGGTGATGGCTGCTATAGTTATTGCAGTAATCTTTCTTCCTTACATCATCTAACTGGTAACTAAAACAGTTTTTCTTTAGGCTAGCTTTCACAGGGCCACTTGTTTTGAATAGACACTATGCTTTTATAATGGCGATGCGGATATAACATTGGCTTATTACGGGTTTATGCCTTATTCGATTTATCGTAGCCATGTGGCATAGCACTTTGGTGATATGGCCAGACGAANNCTTACGTATTATTTGTCGTCGTTATCAAAGGGCCTGAAAAAGAGGTTTATCATACGCACCGACCCGTCGGTACGGCTGCATGAAGATCAAACTAGACAGGCGGTAGTGAAACTGTTGCCAAAGGACGTGCTAGTCTCTGCAGTGTTCTGTGACGATGCCACAGGTGAAGTTGTGCTGGAAGTAAGCAGGCCTGAGGCAATCGACCCCAATATGATAGTACAGATCGCGCAGTCCACAGGGTGGATAGCGCACACTAGACGCTCGCCTCACATCCCATCTACGAGCATTAACATAATCCATTCGACGCTCAAGGGATCGGCGAAAGAAAGGACGGACTTTTTGCAAAAGCTTGGCAAGCGCGTCTTTAGAGGATCGCTTATTGTCGGCAATGGAAATGGGAACGGCAGCGCGCAGCAGCAGACTGCAATGAGCGGGCCGGGCTCGGCCAGATCTCAGCCATGGTCAACAAGCAAGGAAGAAGTGATGCTCTTTTGCCTCGGCGGAGTCAAGCAGGTCGGAAGGTCCTGCTTTATTGTTGTCACACCGGAGAGCAAGGTGATGCTTGACTGCGGACTCAACCCAGGCGAAATGTCAGGCCTCGATGCNNATCGACCACCAAGGGTTCTTGCCTACATTGTTCAAGTACGGATACAAGGGGCCAGTCTACTGCACCGAGCCGACGCTACCGCTCATGACCCTCCTCCAGATGGACTCGGTCAAGATAGCGAACAGCAATGGCAGGTACCTGCCGTACGAAGCAAGGGACGTCAACGAGGTAATAAAGCACTGCATCACCTTGCCGTACAGCAAGCCGACTGACATTTCACCAGACATCACCATTACGCTTAACAACGCAGGCCACATCATGGGAAGCGCGACAGTCCACCTGAACATTTCCGGCGCACATAACATCCTGTACTCCGGAGACTACAAATACGCCAGAACGCAACTACTTGATAGCGCGGTTTCGATCTACCCAAGGGTCGAGACACTAATCACGGAAAGTACGTACGGTAATACGACAGATGTCATGCCAGACCAGCAAGTTGTTTATCGCAGTTTCTCAGAATCGATAAACAAGACGCTGACAGAGGGAGGTAAAGTGCTGATCCCAGTCCCGGCAGTGGGAAGAGCGCAAGAGATAATGCTTGTCATGGCAAAGGAGATGAAAGAGGGAAGACTTGTCGAGTCACCAATATACATAGAGGGCATGATCTCTGAAGCAAGCGCTATCCACATGTCCTATGCACATTACCTTGGATCAGAAGTACGCAAATCCGTGTCGCAGGGGATCAACCCCTTTCAGTCAGAGTATTTTACGGTAATTAGCGGCTACGGTAAGCGTGACGACGTGCTTAATGACGAAAACCCGGCTATAGTGATGGCCACTTCCGGTATGCTTGAAGGCGGCCCGTCAGTTGAATATTTCAAGGAGCTTGCGCCCAACCCCAAGAATAAGATCATGTTTGTCTCTTACCAGATTAACGGCACGCTTGGCAGGCGCGTTCTTGACGGTGTGATGTCGGAAGTCAGCATGATGGACAAGACCGGCAAGGTAAAGGTGACGCCCGTCCGATGTCAGACGCAAAAGATAGACGGTTTTTCAGGCCACAGCGACTT
>DAOL01000055.1:448-898 GCA_002501845.1 Nitrososphaera sp. UBA217 | reverse complement strand
GAATTATTTCATTTGGGATAGTTGACCACGAAGACCAAGAAGTTTCTGTCTGTGTTGTTCTAACGTTTGACGACTTTCCTTGAGTACTTCGGTTGCCTCGACTAACTTCTTAAACTGCTCGGTAGTTTCCGGCAATCTCTGATTGAAGGTTTCAAGTTGAGTCTTATTCGTCGAAATCATGTTTGCCGTTAGAAGATCTTTGACTAACGTTATTTGTGCGTTTACCGACTTAAGCGCTGAATCAATGGCCTCCGAGCTCTTGGTGACAGTCTGAGCACTGAGAGCTATGTTTTTTCTCACCGGCTCCAGCTGATAATATCTCATAGCATTTATCTTCAAATAGTATCCAACCAAGAGCAGGAATGCGACAGAAAACAGCATGACAACATGGATCTCTGTAATTTTCAGGGTCCATATTGGACTTGTAAAGCTGATGCTACTAAAGATTAT
>DAOL01000055.1:209-437 GCA_002501845.1 Nitrososphaera sp. UBA217 | reverse complement strand
AGACACTGAGCCTTTCAGCACCTGAATCCTCTTTGCACGCGGCTTGTTCCAATATGGGGTCTTGCAGGCAGGGCATATTGTCGGTTTTTCAACAAATTTCCTAGGAACCCAAACATGGTAGCACCGTTCGCATTTGTAGCCTCTCAGTCTTATTTCGCCCATACTGCAACGAGACATTTACGCCAAAGAAACATAAGAACTTACCTATTAGGTAGTACCTATTAGGTA
>DAOL01000055.1:0-181 GCA_002501845.1 Nitrososphaera sp. UBA217 | reverse complement strand
TAGGAGGAATTGAGACAATCTCGAGCACGAAAATTAATTGCTTGTCGTAATGGAGATCGTAGGCTCCAGGGCGTCTGAATGCTCAAACCAGGGCGTCTGAATGCTCAAACATCATTATTGAGTGCCACAAATCGGGCATTCTAGTATTGCCTTCCTAGACTTGAGATAGGCGAACACGGCC
>DAOL01000046.1:28479-42664 GCA_002501845.1 Nitrososphaera sp. UBA217 | reverse complement strand
ATTTAATCAACCTAAGTTAACAAAAGCCAGCTGGAGTTTCCAGTCACTTGATGGCATCTGTGTAGGAAAGTTTACGTCAAAGCCGGCTATGGAAGTTGCTTCAGAATGGGTGGTTACTGTCGTGATGTTGACGCCACTCTATCTTTCTTTGATAACTGGGTAAAAGTCATCTGCGCTATTGGGCACTTTAGGAGGAGTATTATCATTAGATACAAGTACCATCTGCGACACCTCTTCTCCTGCTCGTTGGATTGTTTCAGTTTTGCCTGCGATAGGCGCAATGAAGTTAAAAAAGGAGAAAATTCCTATCAGAGCGGCAACTCCAACCGAGAGTATCGCGATCCTTGATCTCTTCAATGTTATGTGGATCTTTTCTGCTGTAATAAGGTTTTTGAGCCTTTGGTTATTTCCTTCATAGATGAGTGCTATCACTGAGGACAGAGGTTTTCATTCTGCAACATAAGGTTTTTCTGAAGCCAAAGGCAATTTGGGATGGATTAATCAGGCTCCATACACTACGCTGCATGTCTGGCAAGCTTCCAGACTTCACTTTATGGCATCGGAGGTCATTTGCTGATCGAAAGAGCTCAGGGTAAATGGACGAAAAAGATCAGGTACCGCAGGGTTTCGTGAGATGCGAACACCAATGTGTCAGATGCGGAATGCTTTTCTTCCACTATATCATAGAAGACCAGTCCCGTCGATGTAGGCAGGCGTTCTGGTCTTTAACATGCGAAACTTGCGGCAGACATATCGCGTAACCCGGCGAACTTGATAGAAGAATAATCGTGATGATGTTCTTAAACTGTAGATTTTGCCGGGGTATCGCTGGAAGCAGGGTCGGGCCGGCGTCTTGAAATTAACAGTCTGGCCATTTTCTTTTTTCATTAGACATCAGTAACCTAAAGGTGTGTTATCTTCATCAGAATTCAAACACTGAATGAACGCTATCGTTGCCTGTCCTTCCACGCCCATCAAACTGCATAACAGTAATCGGGTCGAATTTCCGTTCCTTGGCCATTTGCACAAAATTTGAACATTGCTCACATGTACCATCATAAAAAAGCTGGTTATGCCTGCTCACACGGTCATACAAGCAACCGCACACAATGCATTGATGGAAGTGCTGTTGGGTCAACTATTGGCTGCCGAGCCTATGCGGAAAGTAAGCTATACAACTTTTGGCGAATTTTAGTTGACTTGCAGCTCAACCCAATATTCCGCAATTGCTTTCTATCAAGCAAAAGACGAGTCTCAGGCGGTAGCAACTGGATAGGAATCATGAAATTCTTTCAAAAGGGATTCCTTGATCATCTTCACGAGGCCACCCAATTCTCTTGCGTCATTGAATTCGTTCAGCCGGATCGTTGTTAATCCCAGAGATTCTAGCTCGTTCATCAAATAAGATTTCCTATGGTATCCACTCCGAAGGATCTCCCGAGCCATCACACTGAGATAAAGCCACACAGATTTATCAATACTGGTATAATCTATCATAACAATGTTGCACATTTAGCCCAGGAGGCTCGNNGGATTGGAATGCGCCTTTCTCATCCTGCATCCGTCCACCTTTACGTGCAGATGACTTTCGTCTGTTATACGCATTGTTAGTTTTATTTGTTGACTTCCAGGGCTCAACATGAAAATGAAAAGACAGGTGAGCAGGGCTTGTCTGCAATAATCATGAATCGTCAGAGACCTGAGAAGAATGTCACACCAGATCTATTGTGCTTTTTTCAGCTCGGTTGATATAGCTGAAAACAAATCATCAAAATCAAAGGGCTTTGGCATTACGTGTATTTTCTTAAGTTTTACGTCAATCAACTCGTTAACACCGCTAAAAGCAGTAACCATCATGAGTTTTTGAGTGGGACATAAGGCCAATATTTCTATCGCTACTTCAGCACCATTCTTTTTTGGCATTCGGTAGTCCAGCAATACCATGTCAAAAGGCGGACTACTCTCTGTTGTTCTCCTCTTCAATTCACTTTTGTAGAGATCGATACATTCCTGGCCATCTTTAGCTGTGACTGCTTGATAGCCCTCATTTTGTAAAAGTAGTTTAAAGGCTTTGAGGAGCTCCGGTTCGTCTTCTGCTATGAGTACTTTTGCCAATTTCCCTTCTAGCATAAGTCCTGGCTATTTAATAAAATCATGGTGGCAGAGAATAGGAATGATTAGTGCAGCATTCCTAAAATACGACATTTGACATCTTATCACATCAGCGCGATTGCTGAGTTCATTCAAGCCCGAAAAGCCGGAACACAACGGCCGGCGAGCAGGGCTTGATTACGATCTATCCGTGGCCTTTTGCATGGAATAATTTCGAAAATGGAAAGTTTACTTCTTTGGCTTTGCTTTTCCTTTCTTCTTTGCCATCGAAGAATATCGGGAGTGGTTAATATTATGTATGATTATTGCTCTACTTTCAAGCTCTATGTGCAAACCATGTGGTAATAATCTAGACAGACATAACTTTTGGTCTTCCTTTTTAAAAGAAACTATTGCATCTCATGGTCGCTAAATTAGCTTGCTTCAGAGTTAGACTGTACACCATTCACAGTTGTATTGTATTTACGTGCAACCCGCTCAAGGAAATTAGTATATGCCTTGCAGATGTTGTACAGTGTCTGAGAGTCGATACAATTCTCTGCTCCGTTTTTGGTACTCTCAAATTGCCTTGCCATTTCCGTCTCATCTTGTGGCCTAATCTTGACCATCGTGCAATATAATTTGGATAATGAATGAATAAATCGTTGCATGTCAACCAAAAATACATACGTCATATAGCACTTCTACGTAATTCATTCATGGGTTGTTGAAATAATCATTGCTTCTAAGTGGAATACCTCGAAGCCCCATTAGACGCTCGCGACTGTTGTCTCGTCAGGTTCCGATTAAGAAACTCGGAGCATAGAACTTGACATTGGGAAAATTGGAAGTCAATTGTTCAAACATTTTTCTTCTTTCTGGGTCAGTAGCTCGATGGAATTTTCTGTGACAATTCGCGCAAATCACAACCAGATTTTCCTGAGTGTCATCCCAAGATACCGACCATGGAATAAGATGATGTACTTCTGAATAGACGCCTGTTTTTGTCTTGAAGTGATCAGCACTGCAAACCTGACATTTATCGTCAAAACGAGCCTTGAGTAGAGTCACAATCTTAGCAAGCCGTTGATATCTTACCTTTGCCTTTAATACGGATTTTCCAATCTTTGGGCCCTGCTTGGCAATTTGTTTGCTGACTTTAGTGATCTCTTCATCTAGCTCGGCTTTTGAAATGCGCGAAAGGCTCCTTGGATCAGTTTCGATATCTGAATCTATTTCTCTGTAGATTGCCTCTTCATCGTTTATCAGAGGACCTGAAATGAGCTTCAACCAGAAAACGACGACATTTCTGTTTTTGCCGTCTGCATCTTTTTGAATTTCTTTAGTTTGGTACTCTACAGAAACCAATCCTAGGTATTCTAGTTTGCCTTTTGGAATGTACTGCCTGAAAAACAGTACACGAGTGTCGTCAACCTTTGCATCTCGAAGTCGTTTGTTTCCGTGGCTGACGGTCTGGTCCCTCTTCTGACCTTCGCCAGTATAGTGAAAAAGTCCTGCGGCACTGTCGTAATAGTCTTTATAGATATTTCCATGATAATCAGAAGTAGGTCTATCGTCATGTGCATTTGAGAATAGTACCAATAGGTTTTGCGCTGAATTGAACCGAATTCCCCCCCAAAAACCCAATCCACATTTTTGCCGTATTTCCTCGCGTTCATAAAATCGATTTAAAACAAAATAGTCATTCAAAGGAGTTTTCCAATTTCATTTCTATTCTTGACAATTAAACTTTTTCCTGTTTTCCAATTAGCTACAGTATATCGCAGCCTAGCTTTAAGCTTTGGTGCATACATTATGATTCGTAATTTGATAACCCCCCCTGAAAATGCAAGCGCCTTGTGTGAACCACTTGGAGATCATCAGGCTCTTGAAAGTTTTGAAACCTTGGTACCCAAGTCGGAACACCGTATTACTATCCCAATGTGGTCGTGGGGCCGATNNGAGGTTATTTTCAGTTAGATTAATTTTTATTTTGATCATGTCGATAACAAATGGATGTCTTCAAATCTTAATCGAGGCCTTGTTATCGTCTATACCGGCAAGGGCAAGGGAAAGACCACCGCAGCACTTGGGATCGTGCTTAGGGCAGTGGGGCATGGCTATAGAGTCTGCATGATCCAGTTCATCAAGGGCGAGTGGTACTATGGCGAGCTTGCTAGCTCGAAGAGGCTCGAGCCAGAATTTGAGATGATAGCCGCGGGCAAAGGATTCGTGGGAATAATAGATGACGACCATCCGATCGGAGACCACCAAGGCGCGGCAAAGCAGGCAGTCATGCTTGCAAAAGAGAAACTTGCGTCAGGCGCGTACGATATCATGATACTGGACGAAATAAACTATGCAGCAAAGCTCAATCTGATATCGGAGCAAGACATTTTGGATATAATTACTGCAAAGCCGGAAAAGACAAGCCTTGTATTGACAGGCAACTATGCCTCCGAATCGGTAATAGCCGCCGCGGACTTGGTGACAGAGATGAAGGAGATCAAGCATCCCTACCAGAAGGGAATAAAGGCAAAAAAGGGCATCGACTTTTAGCATTGTTTGCGCGACCTTGGAGCAACCTTAAAGTATGCCATTTGCACCGTGTAACGTAATCCGCAAATGACTGCCACCGACGAAATTCAGAGGCTTCCTGAGGAAGGAGAAATTGTAATTGCCACCGTAAAGGAAGTCACCGGCCATGGCGCATACGTCACGCTGGACGAGTATAACAACATGACCGGTTTTCTTCACATCTCGGAGATTGCGACTGGCTGGATCAGAAACGTCGAGCGCTATGTCAGGCCAAAGCAAAAGGCTGTCCTCAAGGTGATCAGGGTCAACAAGACGAGAGGAGAGGTTGACACTTCGCTCAAGCAAGTTTCCGGCGAGGAGCGCAAGTCCAAGCTGATAGAAGTGAAAAAGAACGAAAAGGCAACCGCGTTCATGGACTTTATCAAGTCAAAACTAAAGCTAGTAGACTCACAGGTTGCAGAAATAGAAGAGAAGATTCTCCAGAAATACGATTATGTTTACGATGCTTTTGAAGCGGTTGCAAGGAAGGGGCCTGAAGCCATTCAGAACGTTGATCTTGCGCCAGAAATAAAACAGGCGATAGAAGAAGAGAGCAACAAGATCCAGATCCCGCAGGTCGAGGTAAGGGGCATAATGGAAATATCGTCAAAAAAACCGGATGGGATTGAAATCATCAAGAGTACGCTTGCCGGCGTTGAAAGCAGTAAGGGGGGCGCAACGACCACGGTGACCTACGTCGGTGCTCCAAGGTATAGAATTGTGGTGACTGCAGAGAATTTCAAGGTCGCCGAAAAGTCAATGAATAACGCGGTAGAAAAGATAAGATCTGCCATCGAAAAGCAACATGGAGCTTTTAGCTTTACGCGGGAAGAGTCTAAAAAGTCGCACCAGTCAGGTTAAGCTGCATGAAACACCTCATACGCAAGTGTCGTGCTTGCAACATTTACACGCTTCATCCCGAATGCCCCAAATGCAATTCTCAAACTGCAGATCCGCATCCTCCCAAGTATTCACCTGATGACAAGTACGTCCGTTATCGGATAGCCGACAGATATACTGAATCCTGACAAGAATTATAAGTAAACTTGCAGGTGTTGAAAACAGATGCATTTTGCAATAGCGGGCGCAGGAGTTGCCGGAAGCTATCTTGGCAACATGCTTCAGCAGCGAGGACACGATGTCGAGATCTTTGAAGCGTCTAAGAAGGAGCACCACTGGCCTGTCTGCGCGTGGGGTGCGTCAAAACACATGCTTGAAAAATTTTCAGACCAGGCGGGACTTGACTTTGCCGATTACATTTTCCATGTCGGCCATAGGCTCAGAATGGAGCTTCCAAATGATCATGAAGAGTACCTGGACCTCAATGGCCTCGTGACGTATGACAAACACAAGTGGGAAAACGATCTGCTAAGGAATCTGAAGGTAACGTATGGTGTTAAGGTCAGCCGTGAGGCATTCCGATTTGACAAGTACGACTACGTCATCGACTGCACNNGGGTATTTCTGGTATTTTCCGCTTGGCAGCAGCCGTGGCTACATGGGAGCGGGGGATGTTCAGAAAAAATACTACGGTGTGGACGAATTTTTCACGCAGCACCCTGAAGCAAGGGTTGTAAAAAAAATAGGCAGGCCGATAAGGCTGGCCCCCCCAAAGCGGATGGAGCCGTTTTACGATGGAAGCATAATTGGAGTTGGTGAGTCGATTGGGTGCGTCTTTCCAATGCTCGGCGAGGGCATCATCCCGTCGCTTATNNCTATAAGGCATCTCAACCTTATGATGAGCATGTATCGTAACATGAAGAAGGAAGAAAAGCGATTTGGATTTGAGATTAGCCTGGAGAAAATGACTAGGATGGTAAACGCTTTATAGCAAGCAGAGCAGTTGGGAAAATCAATTTGAAGAAAACCCCGCATGAGTCAAAGACTGAAATGACACTGATGATGCTTCCATCAGACGCCAACCCAAAGGGCAACGTCTTCGGAGGTGTGATACTAAAACACGTTGACCTTGTCGCAGGAATTGTAGCAAAGAGGCACGCAAGAAACACAAACTGCGTCACTGCGAGCGTTGATAGGGTGACGTTTCTAAAACCGGTGTACATCGGTAATGCGCTTATTCTCTCTGCCAGGCTCAATTATGTCCACAAGTCATCTATGGAAGTGGAAGTCATGATCGAAGCAGAGAACCTTGAAGATGGGACAAAGGTCCGGACAGGAACAGCGTATGTGACGGTGGTCGCACTCGACAAGAACGGCAGGCCAACAGAGGTGCCGCAGCTCGCTTCCAAGACTGCAGACGACAAGAAGCGCTTCAAGGAAGGGGTGTCTAGAATGCAATTGCGTCTAAAAGAAGCTGGCAAAATTTAGAAGACANNGTCAAGTATACCTTTTTTCGAGATTCATGTATTTGTCAAGGTCCACAAATCGGTTGAAATCCTTGAATGTGACCATCATCTTGCGGGTCACTCTTGTAGCACCGGTCTTTTTCAACTCTGTCAGCACCTGCCTCATGGCATACGTCGCACTGTAAAGTGCCGACAGAGGAAACACAGCCATGCGATAGCCAAGATTTAGCAGCTCCTGAGCAGACAAGGTCGGTGTGACACCATCTTCTATCATGTTTGCTACCAGCGGTGCGTCAATCTCTTCTGCTACTTTTTTCAGCTCTTCAATGGACCTTGGAGCTTCTACGAATATGACATCGGCCCCGACCTTTTTGTAAGCCTTGCCGCGCTCGATTGCTTCGTCAAGGCCTATCGGAGCACGGGCGTCGGTCCTTGCGACTATGACGAAGTCCTTACTCTTGCGCGCTTCAACTGCCGCCTTGAGCTTTGGCAGGTACTCGTCCTTTGGTATTACGTCCTTGCCTATCATGTGGCCGCACCTTTTGGGCCATATTTGGTCTTCAAGGAATATGCCGGCTGCGCCTAAGCTTTCAAGGTCCTGAACAAGGCGCCATACGTTGAGTGGGTTGCCGTAGCCAGTGTCGGCATCGACCAAAACGGGGACTTTGACGGCACGAATTATTCTCCTTGCGTTGTCGACTGTCTCGCCAGCGTTGAGGAACCCGAAATCCGGCATCCCAAGTAGGGCGGCAGATGATCCGTACCCAGTCTGGAACATCGCATCAAAACCCACCTGCTCCGCTATTCTGGCGCTAAGCGCGTCAAATACGCCGGGAAGGACGATTATCTTGGTTTTATCTTCAAGCTGCTCTCTTAGCGATGATGTTGCTTTCTTGGCCATCAATGAGGAGAGCAGGCAAGAATGTTATATTAGCTTTCCACGGACCACGTGCCCGGCGCTGTCAATTCGACAAGGTTGCCGACGCGAGTCGCGGAAGTAAATGACTTATTTCTGTCGTTCAAGTCGACTTCTTTTTCAATTGTTGTTTTGTTCTTGGCCTTCAAGAAAAGAAGCTTCCCTTTTCTTCTTGCACGAGCGGAAGGCCAGGGATAGCGGCCTAGAAGTTTTTCATCCCGTCCAAGTCAGAAGAATAAATGCACGTCTCGACAACNNGGGCGGGTCGTGCAGGACAGAACCATTCAGCCACACCATGATTGCTCCGCAGGAGGGACAGTTCATCATATGGCGGTAGGTTGACAAATACAGTTAATATGTCTTTCAACCCCAATCTGCTTCTTTGGTCGGTAATCACGAGTACTGTAACAAAATACCGGTAAGGACATGATTTTTTAATCTGTCTGACGTGAATCGCCATATTGATCTCTGAGAGCGAGGGTACAGAGCTTGTCAGACTGGCCAGAAAGGCCGTTGAAACTTATCTACAGAAATCGGTTGTAATTAGGCCTGATCAAGACGCGGACATGGCCGGCGTATTTGTCACGCTCAACTACCTGACAAGGAACAAGGAAGAGCATCTGCGTGGCTGCATAGGCTTTCCGTTGCCGGATAAAAAACTGCACCAGTCAGTGGTAGATGCCGCTATTGCTGCTGCCACCGAAGATCCGCGCTTTCCACCACTTGACAGGCGTGAGCTGGACAGCATAATATTTGAGGTGAGCGTGCTGACCACACCCGAGGAGGTCATGACCAGGCCCGCGGAATACAAAAAAGGGATCAAGATCGGAAGAGATGGACTTATCTTGCGCTGGCGCTACGGTTCAGGACTCTTGCTGCCGCAGGTGCCACGAGAGCTAAACTGGAACATCGACGAATACCTTGCCAACATCTGCTACAAGGCCGGGGCGCCGCTAGACGCGTTGCTCGACCCTGAGTCAAAACTATACAAGTTCCAAGCCCTGGTGTTCAAGGAAGTTGAGCCAAATGGTAAGGTAACAATGCTCGACCTACATAATATATAATCAAACTTGGTAATTCCACGCGTGGGCCTAGCCTATTTTGCTCCATACGGGGTTGGCCTTGGGCATGCGAGCCGGCTGGTCATGATAGCAGACCAGCTCCGGGAGAGCGGAACGGAGGTCAGATTCTCTTCCTATGGCGAGGCAGCAAGTTTCGTCTCGTTGAGAGGTTACAAATGTGTCACGGTCGCGCCAGTCGAATTCGCATGGAGCATGGAAGGAGGCTTTTCTGTCAAGGACAGCCTAGCCAACGTCCCAATCTGGTTTGCTAACTTTTCAAAGCAGGTAAATCAGGAAATGCACAGCCTGACAGCCCGTGATCCTGACGTTGTAGTGTCTGATTCCCGGCTGTCGCCACTTGTGGCCTCTAGGTTGCTGAAGATACCTTCGATAGTTATCATAAATCAGGTCAAGCTCTTGCTTTCACCGCGCCTTCGCGAGCTTGCAGTCGCGCGCATATTTGAAAACATGGTAGGAGAGCTCCTTGGGTCAATGTGGGCAATAGCAGACCGCGTATTGATACCCGATCTCCCGCCGCCGTACACAATAGCAGCACACAACGTATGGGAAGTAGGCTCCGCGGCCCAAAAGCTCGAATATATCGGGTTTGCTTCACCAAAGCCACATGTAAGCGAAGATCAGGTAAACAAAGTGGCAAACAGTCTGGGGTTCGACAGGTCCCTGCCCATAGTGTTTATCCACGTGAGCGGCCCTGCGCAGACCCGCCCAGTGCTCATAAAGCTCGCTCTTGAGGCAGTCAAGGAACTCGACACCAAGATCCAGTTCGTAATCTCTGAAGGAAATCCAAAGGGAAACAGCGAACCCCGGCGAATTGGCGGGTCGGGATGGTATTATGGGTGGTGCCCTGTCCGAGACGAAATATTTGCTCTGAGCGACCTTTTGGTACTTAGGGGCGGACATGTGGCGTTATCGCAAGCGATTCAGTTTGGCAAGCCCGTTGTAACAGTTCCGATTGAAAACCACGGAGAACAGCTTGGTAATTCAGCCAAGGTCGCAGAGCTCGGTATGGGTGTTATGCTGCATCCAAAGGGATTAAAGCCAAAGCAGCTTGCGGACGCAATTTTGCAAGTGCTTGGCAACCATGGATACAGCCACAAGGCTGTCGAGCTTCAAAGTCTGGCTGAAAATTTAAACGGAATTGATAATGTTGCGCAGATCGTCAGATCCTACCTGTAGCACTTTTAGTTTCATTAGCTTTGATGCAGACGTATCTGCTTTTTTGACTCACAACTGCCAGAATCACGCGGTCGGACTAATCGCTCGTAAAAGCTGAAGGGAGACTAGCACTATGTCCAACTGATTCCAGATGCAAAACTCGCATAATCATGTTGTTAGAAAAGAAAATAAGATAATGGGCGCGTAGCCCGAGGGTTTTTACCAGTGGTGCTTTTCGTCGGGAATCAGGCCGATCTGCTCGCGTTCGAAGTATCTTTCAAGCTCTTGTGCCCACTTTTCTTTCGCAGAGCCCCCGCCAAGACCTTTTCTCCTCAGCCAGAAGGCGATGACGCCTAGTAGGAAGACTGCGAACAGCATGGTTCCGAAGATGTAGACCATGACGTCGTAGAAGAGAGGGTCGTATTTCGGTCCTATCTGCCCGATTAGAATTTCGAAGACCATTATCTTTATGCAAAATAATCCGAAGATATATACATTTTGGTTACGAGCGGTATTAAAGGGACAGCCCTACGTTGTGAGACGCAATGAAAAAAACAAAAAGTAAAAGGGGTGGTTAGGTTGAGACCTGTTTCGCGCCTCTTCCCTTGATGAAGAATGCCGCGGCGACTCCACCAAAGATAGCTGCTAGGGCACCGATCACGCCCCATGTCTCAATCCCTTTCAAGTATGGAGTTCCTGAACCTTCTGGGTTATTTCCATATTGCGTACTTTGTGCGCCGAGGACCCTCTCCTTTGCCAGAATGTTTACTTGAGTGCATGGTGAAATCTCATATTTTTCGCAGAAGGCGAGCTGCTCGGCGGTAAGCGGTTCGCTGCTTCCACCAAAATACTGTGCGAATGCTTGCGGGGTAAATCCTGCACCAACAGCAGTAAAAAGCGCTGCCATCATGCCTAGAGCCATTAAGGTTGGCTTGTTCATATTACCTAACCTCTTCAAATTCTTCTATTTAACTTTTTATGAATGAGTCGGTTCCCGAACTTTCGGTGCCTCTCCGCGGCCACCTTGCGCACTCGAGTAAACATTTAAAACACATGGGTGCAGTCTCGTAGAGATATGGCACGAATTCATGTTCACACTCATGGCAAGTCTCATTCGACCCGCCCTACCCCAAAGAGTTCGCCGTCCTGGCTGACCCTGAGCCGGGATCAGGTTTCATCTGTTATTGTCAGGCTTTCAAACGACGGCCTAAGCCCGAGCGAGATAGGTGTTAGGCTCAGAGACGAGCACGGAATCCCTCTTGTAGAGCCGGTGCTGGGCAAGAGCCTGTCCGAGGTTTTGGCTGAAAACAAAATTAATCCAGACATGCCAGAGGATTTGGACAAGCTAGTGAAAAAAGCACTCGGCCTTCAAAAGCATCTTAAGGTACACAACAGTGACCATCGAAATGTTCGCTCACTTGAGCTGATAGAGGCCAAGATTCACAGGCTCTCGAAATACTACAAGAGCACTAGCAAGATTGCAAAAAACTGGAAATATGCCGCTGTTATTGCTCAACTAGAATAAGGTCTCTTTAGATGAGCGACAGCGCAAAGCTTGCAGAAGCTCTAAAGCCTTTTTGCGAAAAACTGAGATCCGTGGTGGAAAACACCAGCGAAATTGCAGTCGTTACGCACCTTGACGCTGACGGAATAACGTCCGGCAGCATAGTTGCAAGCGCGCTAAGGCGCATGAGCGCGCGCTACTCTGTCAGAGCTGTTTCCGACATGAACCCTTCGGTCATTGAAAAGATGAAAACCGATAATCGAGATTTTTATATCATAACCGACTTGGGGGGAGGATGGGCATCGTTCCTGAGAAAAGCTCTTGGTGACAGGTGGTTCGTCATTGACCACCACCAGATACCTGAGGAAGAAATGCTAACCGATGATGGCAATCAGATACTGAATGCATGGAAATATGGTATTGACGGGGGCAAGAATGTGTCGGCAGGCGGCATGGCCTACTTGGTCGCAAGCGCGCTTGACCGAAAGAACCGTGACCTGTCGTACATTGCCGTCATTTCTGCAGTCGCTGACAGGCAGGACCAGGGCGACAAAAAGTCATTTGTTGGCTTGAATACTGAAATACTAAAAACCGCGCAATCGCTTCGGCTTGTAAGCGTGGATCTTGACATAATGCTCACGGGGAGGGAGACGCGGCCGCTGCACGAAGCCCTCGCGCAGACTTCGTTCCCATACATCGACGGACTCACTTGGAACAAGGAGGCCTGTCATGCATTACTCAAGAATGGAGGGATAAGGCTGAAGGATGACGGCCGATGGCGCGTTCTGGCCGAGTTTACCCAAGAAGAAAAGAGCGCAATCTTGGACGCGATAGCCAAGTTTGTTGCGGCTTCAAACAAGACTTCAACAAGCGTGTTAAATGACCTTATCGGCTACGTTTACACGCTTGCCAACGAGGACAAGCGGAGCCAGCTAAGGGATGCGAGGGAGTTCTCCACAATGCTCAATGCCTGCGGCAGGATTGGCAAGGCAGGGGTAGGCATTGCAATATGCATGGGCGACAGGAGCGCCATGCTAGGTGCAGGGGAAGAAATAGTGGGAGCATATAGGATGACGCTCCGCAACTACATCTCTTCCATTTTCAGCGAAAAGTGGAGACTCGTCGATGACGGTAAGAACGCCTTTGTCAACGGTGACGGTCTCTTGGCCGAGGACATGCTCGGCGCGGTATCATCTCTGCTAAGCGGCTCTCCTTCACTTAATGGCAGACTACTTTTCGTCCGCACTCTCACAAAGGACGGCACCTATAGGTTTTCTTCACGCAAATGTCTTGACTGCAACTCCCAGGCCAACCTCGGTCTTATAATGCGGCACTATGCTGACGCGTTCAAGGGCGCCGGCGGTGGGCACTCGGCCGCTGCTGGCTGCAGGATCCCATCTAATGCTCTTGAGAATTTTCTTGCCAGCATAAGGGCAGCTACAAGTGATCCAAAATTTGCGACTGCGACTTGACTTTATGGTATCGGTGAAAGTCCCGTTTTCGAGCAACGTGGAAGCGAAAGCAGCTGTGAAGGCATTAATACCAGACAATCTTAACTTTCCAGACGGGCTGTCGATGAAAATATTTTCAAGAGGCGCCACGCTTGCAATCCAGCTGACAGCCAAGAATGTCCCGGCCGCAACGATCCTAAGCACCCTTGACGAAGTGCTAGAGCACATTTCAGTGTCAAAGAAAGTGATGATTGGCTAATGCTTGACCCTAAACTCTTGAAGGAAAACCCGAAAGCAGTAAAAGACATGTTGAACAAGCGCAACATGGCAGAGTTTCCATTTGACGAGCTTGTTACCCTTGAAAGGCGCCGGCGCGAGCTGATCGTTGAAACGCAGGAGCTGCGAAGAAAAAAGAATGTGCTTGCAGAGGGCATCGCGCGGAAGAAAAGGGTCGGGCAAGATGTCGTCTCAGAGCTTGCGCAGATGAAAGAAGTCAGCAGCTACCTCGGCGACAGTGAGGAAGAACTGGTAAAAACAGAAGGCAGATTCAAGGAGCTGTTGATGGTTGTGCCCAACATGTTGCATGAATCAGTGCCAACTGGCAAGGATGAAAAGGACAGCGTGGTTGTGCGACAGAATGGCGGCACAAAGAAGATGGACTTCGCGTCAAAGGATCACGTCGACATTGCTACTGCACTCGACCTTGTAGATATCGAGCGCGCAGCCAAGGTGTCAGGCGCGCGTTTTTACTTTTTGAAAAATGAGCTGGTGAGAATGAATCAGGCGCTTGTGAACTTTGCCCTTGACTTTCTGTCAGAACACAGCTACACTCTAGTCCAACCGCCTTACATGATTAGGAAAGAGCCAATGTCCGGCGCAGTGATACTAGGCGACTTTCAGGACGTTATTTACAAGGTTGAGGGTGAAGACCTCTACATGATAGGCACGTCAGAGCACGCTATTGCAAGCATGCACATGGATGAGATTCTCGACGGCAAGAAGCTGCCGATAAGGTACGCCGGCTTTAGCCCATGCTTCCGCAAAGAAGCAGGTGCGCACGGAAAGGACATGAAAGGCATCTTTCGAGTGCACCAGTTCGAAAA
>DAOL01000046.1:0-28467 GCA_002501845.1 Nitrososphaera sp. UBA217 | reverse complement strand
CCTTGTTCACACGCTCAACAGCACTCTTGTGGCAACCGAGCGCACGATGGTAGCGATACTTGAGGACTATCAGACTTCCAAAGGCACCGTCCAGGTGCCGGACTCGCTACAAAAGTACATGGGTGAGATAAAGGAGATCAAACCGCGCAATTGATGGATCAAATATATTATTTATTTTGGCCAAAAAAGAATAGAAGTCTATTTGGATAAAAGAGCTAAGAAAAGAGGGTGTCCGCGACAGATGGCGGGACAAACAGTGGGTAGTTATGAACAAGTCTTCCGGCTTTGAACCGCAATCACCAATAAACTATGTTCCTGCTACCCATATTGAACCGTCAAGTCTGTCGGATCCCCCAAGCCAGCTCAATAACATAACTTTTTAGTCGGTAATTCTCCATATTTTTCGAATGGCTGAAGGGGACCTGAAATTTTCTTCCGCCGAGGTAGACCTGCACCTCCATGCAACGGAGGAGGGCGGCAAGGTGCTCCAGTCGATACAGGACGTCCTCTCCGTACCTTCGGAACGCTTTTCCAGCTCACCATCGGAGGGGCACTACAAGAACAAGATTCTCTTGCTCAAGGCTATGCTTTCAAGCCGAGAAGCAAGGGAGCTCGCCGTTCGCATCATGTCGCTCTTGAACAGTTCTGACAGGGATCGCCTGTCAAGCTCGTTGCCAGAATATTCAGACGAAAAGGGAAACCTCTACCTCAGGCTCAACAAGCAGAGGATATGCCAGGGCAACGTTTCACTTTCAGAAGCAGATGTGATAAGGGTAAGGTTCCGGCCTGTGAAGAGATACCGGCCTTCGGGCAACCTTGAAAGCTACAGGGGGCTTTTGTCTTCAATCGAATAGATCTTTGCGTCAGCGGCGACTTCGACATTGCGAGGACAACAAAAATGCTTTCTATAAGCAAGGTGGGCGCACCATTTGACGGCAAGATCCGTGAAAGTGTTGTTTACAGACTAAAAAAAGCGCCGCAATCGCCAGTAAAATATCAATACTTGATAGTTTCAGACAATGTAGACGAGGCCGCCGACATTCTTTCGATCAGCGACTTCCGCAGGGTCAAAGAAAAACTAAAAAAGAAAGTGAAAAAAGGGACAGGCCTTGAGGTGACTATTGCCCTAGCAAGAAAAATGGATGCCGCCGGCGTCGGTAGGTGGTTTGACGACATCAGGGAGCTGCATTTGTTCTGTCAGTCCGCTAGACAGCAGTTTATTCTTTCAAGTGGTGCAACATCAATGCATGAAATGGTTTCTGGTCCGTGCCTTGACGCGATACTGAGGAATTGCGACATCGACCCCCACAGGCACTGGCGCGAAATGAACAACTGGCTCGAGGCAAGGCTGTCAAGGATGGTGTCTGTCTAGTGCTCAACAGACGAGCCAAGCGGCGCTACCTGTCAGTCATGTACACAGGCCCTGCCAATAAAGCAGTCAATGCGATCATAAGGCGCTGCTCCGATCTTTTCGGTTCTATTGCGACAGAAAATGCCGCAATAAAACTGGTCAGGTCAGAAAGCAGTGTAGCGATAATCAAATGTAGGCAAGAACAGCTGGACAATGTCCTTGCTGCCATTGCCCTGTTAGATCCTCCTATCGTGACGCGTGACATGTCAGGAAGTATAAAGCAACTTAGGCGTCGTCTGGCCTTATGGCCTCCGTTAATATACCAAGATTTAAGTTAGTTCACTGCCATAACACACAGGGGATGAGGTGAGTTCGCTGCTCCAGACTGAGCAAAAGCGATGAAGATCTCGCGACGAACCGACCCAAATTTTAATAAACTTATGATTGTAAGAGTCTCATATTAGGTAAAGAAAATGGAGATCGTTTACGATTACCCGCTTTACAGGCCGCCCTCAGAGGCTGACTCCATGATATTCCAGGTTACATTGGGTTGCTCTTTCAATAAGTGTTCATTCTGCAACATGTACCGTACCAAAGAGTACGCTGAGCGGCCTTGGGAGGAAATAAAGGCTGAGATCGACATGGCCGCAAAATTCTATCCTAACACGCGCCGGGTATTCCTTGCGGACGGCGACGCGCTCAATCTGCCAAAGTACAGGATTATCCAGATCCTGCAGTACCTGCATTGCAAGTTTCCAGAGCTGGAACGGGTATCATGCTATGCAATGCCTATGAACCTGCTAAAGAAAAAGGATGACGAGCTTAGCGAAATTAGGGCCGCGGGCTTACACATGCTGTACGTCGGCATTGAAAGCGGAAGCGACATCGTGCTCAGGAAAGTTACAAAGGGCGCAACGTTTCGGACTATAGTTCAGGCATGCCAGAAGGCCAGACGGCACGGCTACGTCCTGTCATGCATGGTGATTTTGGGACTTGGCGGCAAGACCTACACCAAGGAGCATATCGCAGACACTGCACGCATACTAAGCGAAACGGCGCCGGACTATGTGGGCGCACTGACGCTTTGCCTTGAAGAGGGAGTCTACGATGAGTTCATGACAAAATTCGCCGAACCCTTTGTCACACTTGATGACATTGACGTTCTTGACGAGCTGGACAGGCTTGTCGCAAATTTCAACCCGAAAAGGCCAGTGATGTTCCGGGCAAATCACGCATCGAATGTCTATTCTATCGGAGGCACGATGCCAGACGACAGGGATAAAATCCTGACGCTTATCACGAATTTGAAGGCGCATCCGGAAATGCTCAAGCCCAAGTTCCATCGGCGTTTTTAGCGGATTCTATTCCTTCCTCTTTTGGTTGCGAATATTCCTTGAGCGAAATGCCTGACTCTAGTGCTGCAAGGCGATAATTTCGCTTATCGCTACAACCGCGATACCGTGCTCGGATTTCGTCGAGAAGCATCGATAGAATTATTAGCCTGAAAGAGTATTTTGGCTTTAATGTACAGCGGGGAATTGGAGGTTCAGGCTAAGAGAAAAGCGTTGGCGGTTTTGCAGGACGAAATCACACGAATTTTGAACTCCTCAAGAGATCTGTCAACGCTCACAACCTCGCTTATGAAGGGCGATGACAAAGACATCCAGCACTGCCTTGAGCGCATGAGAAACACCGAGGAAGAGGTCGAGAACCTCCGCAGAAAGATAACGCGCGAGGTTGCTGAGATCGGAAGCCTGATGGCTAACAGGGAGGACATTTTGAGGACCGCTTATATCATCGACGACATCGCTGGTTACATCAGCGGAGTCGCCTTCAGGCTTGCAAACATGAAGCCGGCCACGCTGAAGAAGGCATCATTCGACGACGATCTGAAGCAGCTTGTCGGAATGGTTGTCGACACGATTTTCAAGTTAAACGAAATGGGCCGCGCTCTATCAATCAACCCTGCAAATGCGATCGACCTTGCGCAAGATGTGCAAAAGCTAGAGCGTCAAGTTGACGCCAAGTACCGAGCAGTGATCATTAAAGCGTTGAATGAAATTTCTGCTACCAAGGATCTTTTGCTTCTTAAAGATGCAGTAGAAGGAATTGAAGGCATGGTCGACAAGTGCCAGGAAGCGTCCGACTCGTTCACAATACTGGCACTGAGTATGTAAATGATCAGCGGCAGGCTGGTTGAAAACAGGATCGTAATCTGGGACATAAAAAATGCAAGAACGCTTTTTGGCAATGGCTATTATGGCAAGCCGCTTGGCATTCCAAAGCCAAAGGGGACGGACTTTGACTCGCCGCTCGTGCTAGACTTGGTAGAGGGCTGTTACCTTGTCGAAAAGAACAAGCTCAAAGTGTCTCACATCGACGGCAAACCCGTGCCTCTTACTGAAATAAGAAAGATATGCAAAAAGGAGTATGTCGATTTTGAAACACAATACTTTGTATTCCAGAACCTCCGTGACAAGGGCTATATTGTTGCACCCGGCATAAAATTTGGCTGCGATTTTGCAGTCTATGAGCAGGGACCGGGAATTGATCACGCGCCTTATCTTGTGCAGGTGTTCAGGCCGGCAGACGACCTCACTGCGACGGGTGTAGTGCTTGCCGGCAGGCTCGCAACGACAGTGAAAAAGCAGTATATCCTAGCGATCCCGAAAGTAAAAGAAAGAACGGTTGATTACGTTGGCTTTGACTGGTGGCGCGCCTAGCGGAGCGTCGCCTGGGCCATCTTTTCGCCCTGGACAGGCAGATCGAACTTGACAAAGTTCTCTCCTGAAATAGTCAGGCGCGTCGCGTATTTTTCAGAGCCCTGCTCGAGCCACCCCTTGTAGCGGACCGAATTCTTTACAATATCTACAATACTTGGCTTTTTTTCGTTCACTTCTTCATAGCATGACAGGATCTCGCCAAATTTGACTTCATGCTGCTTGTTGAATTTCATCAAATAATATGCAAAGACGGCCGCCTTTTCATAATGGTTGGCCGGCTTTTTCTCTGCATAGAATTCTCGCAAGCCCGCTTTGTTTTCATTACCTTTCAGGTCGACAGGAATCGGATGGATTGTGACCGCCGGCCTTGGAGTGTGCTTGCCGTTTCCCCCCTTTGGCTGCAGCGGCACAGGCGTCTGCTGCTCGATTGCAATCGGAGCCTCTTGCTGTAATTGTTGAGGTAGGGCAACCTGTGCCAGCTGCGCCTTCAATGCAATGTTTTGTTCAAGGCTACGTGTTATCGCTTCCCTTACTGCCATCTTGAAAATATCTTCAAATTTTTCAAGGTGTCGATCAACAAAACTTTCCTTACCTTCGAGCTCGACGACGCCTTCCTTAACATTTATTGTAAATCTTGCCTCTGAATTAGTCACTTGCAATATGAAACTGGAGGTTTTTAATTAAGTTGCCGGTGCAAGACATCTGCTAGAATTGCAATTGCAGCATAAACGGCTGTCTTAAATATCTGCGGCACAATAGCATTGTGCGATGTTTGTTGTGAAAAGGCTCGGCAGGAATGGAATGTGGAGTGCCGTAAGCCTGATCGACCAGAATGGCTCATTTCGGGGAGAGGCAAAGTTTGAGACCCGGGAGGAAGCGGCGGAATATATGGGCGATTACCTGAAGAGAATGAAAAGTCGCCAAAGAGTAAGTCCTGAAGGATACGGCGAAGTTAAGGTTTTTGATGAAAGTAAGCGCGACGAGGCCAAGGAGGAAAAAAAGCCCTTCGGCAAGGGTAAGAAGGCAGCACGTTAGCTTGTGTTTATTGTAAATCAACCATTAAATGTTGAAAAGCAAGTGCTTCTATTCACGCAAAAAATAGCAAGTCTACGGCTGCCATTTTCAAACTTTGCAGTGGGGATTTTTGCTTGGTTTCACGGAATCTACCCATACAACATCTTGCCGTCAATAATGGCAAAGAAGTGGAACGTGTAATACGTCGACGCTTATTAGCATTCGAACATACAATGTTCCTAGCCCGTGTGCCAAGTAGATCGAACTGTACATCGTGATATGAAAAATCCACAAAAAGTCAAGACATTCAATGAAAAACCTCCAACTTATCGTGTGAATATACTATGACCCTATGCGTAATAAGTTCAAAGAACCAAAAGAGCTTTATGTCAGGAAGATTATGTAAAATTGTGATTTAGGATTGTTTGTTTGCCCCACCTGCAAGGGAACAGCATTGATTTTGGCAGTCGAAAACGACGGCAAGCTCTGCTTTGAAGAATGTCCCGACTGCAACCCACATCCTGAATCATATCTGCCTGTTTGTGAGAAGTAAAAAACACTGCAAACTTTTTTTCGCAGATATGGTTACGCTCATGGCTTCATTATCGACTGATCAGATCGACGCCTTACCAGCGTTTTGAATTGCAGATCTGGACGCCTTTTTTTGATCTGTCAAGCTCAACTCCGTCTTTATTTCGAAGGGACTAGGGTGATTTCCTGCTTGACCTTGTGCGCTATCTTAGCCAGCTCTTCATTAGATGCGACCCTGCGCGCTGGCCACTTGCCGTCTGGGCTGTCGTCGTTAAAGCGCGGCACGATGTGAACGTGGACGTGGGGTACGATCTGGTTTGCCGCTATCCCGTTGTTCTGGCCGACGTTAAAGCCATCTGCCTTAACCGCCGAAACTACCGCTTTTGCAATCAAGGGCACCAACGAGTGAAGCTTGCCAACCTCGGCAGGCGGCATGTTGAGGAGGTCATCGTAATGTTTTACAGGTATTACAAGCGTATGCCCGGGGTTTATCGGGTATTTGTCCATGATGACAAGAAAATTATGGTCGCGGTAGACCATAGTTCCCGGCTCTTTGCCCGCTATTATTGAGCAGAATATGCAAGACTTAGACATGTGTAGATGTGTGCTTGCATGGATTGCATGTTTATTTTTTGCTATTGCCCCCATACGAATTTTTAAATACACCAAAGTTCCGACTTTACCATGTACATGGCCGAAACACTCGAGCTTGAAAGCTTTGACATTAGTTTCTCTTTCCGCTGCCCCAAGTGCGACTACCTGAACGAGGAAGTTCCCGCCAAGGATCTTTCAAGCGGCAATGCTGAGTGCGGCATGTGCGAAACCATTTTCAAGGTGGAAGGTCTGGACGCGGTGAAGATAACCGCCACTCTCGACTAACGAATCTTAAAATATGCACAGAGCCCCGACATGATTGTAATGGATCTTCAAAGCAGAAAGGCCATCGAGGGGCCGGCGAGGGCTCCACACAGAGCAATGTACAAGGCTATGGGCCTCACAAACGAAGATCTTGACAGGCCGCTTATAGGTGTGTCTTCCACTTGCAACGAAGCAACACCTTGCAACATACACCTGGGCCGGCTGGCACAAAGCGCAAAGCGCGGGGTAAAGGACGCAGGCTGCACTCCAAGGGAATTTACCACTATTGCAGTTTCTGACGGCATTGCCATGGGGCATGAGGGAATGAAGGCATCCCTTGTTAGCCGAGAGGTGATCGCAGATTCTATTGAAGTCATGGTACGGGCCCACCAGTATGACGGCGTGGTGGGAATATCTGGCTGCGACAAGAGCTTGCCCGGCACATTGATGGGGATGGGCCGGCTCAACCTTCCATCGGTATTTGTATACGGTGGAACAATCATGCCTGGAGTGTGGAATGGCAAGCAGGTGACCGTGCAAGACGTTTACGAGGCAGTAGGTGCCTATGACGCCGGCAAGATGACGCTGCAAGAGCTTGTGAGCCTTGAAAACGTTGCTTGTCCAGCAGCAGGGTCGTGCGCTGGCATGTACACAGCAAATACTATGGCATCTATTAGCGAAGCAATGGGAATGTCATTGCCTGGAAGCGCCTCTCCTCCTGCAGAGAGCGAAAAGAGGCAAGAGATCTGCTACAATACCGGCAAGGCAATAATGAAACTACTTGAAAACAACACACGCCCGCGCGACATAATGACCTTTGAAGCGTTTGAAAATGCGATCATGATGGCAAACGCCATCGGAGGATCCACAAATGCGGTGCTCCACCTTCTTGCGATAGCAAGGGAAGTGGGCGTCAAGCTCAGTTTAGCCGACTTTGAAAGGATCCGCAAGAAGACTCCACACATTGCAGACATGAGGCCAGGCGGAGTGTATGTAATGTTCGACCTCGACAAGGTTGGAGGAGTGCCAGTGATACTCAAGAGCCTGCTCAAGAAAGGGCTCTTGCACGGCGACGTAATGACTGTTACCGGTAGGAAAATGAAAGAGAATCTTGAATCTATGACGTTTAGTTACGGTCCCGACGCAAAGGTAGTCAGGCATCTTGAAAACCCGATAAAAAGCGAAGGGACACTCAAGATATTGAAAGGCACGCTTGCGCCAGACGGTGCCGTCGTGAAACTTGCCGGCGTCCAGAGCAAAAAGTTCGTCGGCAGGGCGCGAGTGTTTGATGCAGAAGAAAAGGCGTTTGACGCGATATCGAAGCGCAATATAGTGGAAGGAGACGTAGTGGTCATACGATACGAAGGTCCGAAGGGCGGGCCGGGCATGCGCGAGATGCTGGCAGTGACCGCCGCGCTTGTAGGGCAGGGACTTGGAGAAAGAGTAGCAATGGTTACTGACGGCAGGTTTTCCGGCGCGACAAGAGGCTTCATGATTGGGCATGTTGCGCCGGAAGCAATGGTGGGCGGCCCGATAGCACTCATAAGGGAAGGCGATGAAATAGTGATAGACACACCAAAGAGCAGAATTGACCTGATAGTCTCAAAGGCAGAACTGAAAAAAAGAATGAAAAAGTGGAAGCCTATCAAACCACACTACAAGACCGGCGCCCTTGCAAAATACGCGTCGCTGGTTCAGTCTGCTTCTGAAGGTGCGGTGACGCTGCCGGTAAAGGTTTAAATGATATCTGCAGAGCACATAAAACTACAGGCTAGGAGAACATGAGCAAAGGTGGTTACTTTTGGCCAGCTTGCTGGCAGATCAATCCAGATACAGAAGCTAGCCACGACTGAAAACCAGTTTGAACTTTTCAAAAAGCTCTACACGCTTTACGACAAGGTCTTCATCCTAGAGTCACTCATAGGGCCAAAAGAGCTTGCCGAAATATCGGTCATCGGCTTCGAACCCGAAGCAACGGTGACCTGCGATTCCAAGAAATTCACAGTCCGAGACAAAAAAGGCAAGGTCATTCAAAGCTCGCCTGTTACAGAGCCGCTTTCGCAGCTGCGGAAATTGATGCCAAAAGTGAGCGACGAGCGCTTCCGGTACATCGGAGGCGCGGTGGGATATATCAATTATGACGCAACACGCTTCTGGGAGCACCTGCCCATCAAGGACAAAAAGAGCAGCACCTTTCCGCTACTTGAATTTGGGATTTACCAGGATGGAATATTGTACGACCACAAGGAGAACCAAGCCTACTACTTTTTCCTAGGCAAGTCTCGCCTGCAAGAAATAGAACACATGATGACAAATGTCAAGACTGAAGCCAATCGCTTTTCATATTCGATACCACGCAGGAACATGACAAAACAGCACTTTGTGAAAATGGTAAAAAGAGCCAAGCACCACGTTTACGACGGCGACGTCTTTCAGGTCGTTCTCGCAAAGAGCATGAAGTTTACCGTCAAAGGCAGCCTGATTGACCTGTACGCGAGCTTGCGCGAGGTGAACCCTTCACCATACATGTACCTGCTGAAAATGTCTAAACGGTGCATAATTGGCTCCAGCCCGGAGATGCTGATCCGTGTAACAAAAGACTATGTAGAAACATTCCCGATAGCAGGTACAAGGCCAATAGTGGAAGACGAGAAGAAGAATGAAGAGCTGCGCCAAGACCTGCTCAAAGATGAAAAAGAGCTCGCCGAGCATACCATGCTCGTAGATCTGGCAAGAAACGACATCGGCAGGGTGTGCGAGTTTGGCACGGTCAGGGTAAATGAGCTCATGACGGTTAAGCGGTTCAGCCATGTACAGCACATTGTATCGCACGTGGTGGGCAGGTTGCAGAGAAGTTACGATTCCTACGATGCTTTACGGGCAGTATTTCCTGCCGGCACGGTGTCAGGCGCCCCGAAGGTTCGTGCGATGGAAATAATAGATGAGCTCGAGCCCTCGCTCAGGGGTCCGTATGCAGGTGCCCTTGGCTACTTTTCCTTCAACGGCTCCTGTGACTTTGCAATAACGATAAGGTCGCTTTTCGTAAACGGCAAAAACGGCTACATAGAGTCCGGCGCAGGTATCGTCATGGACTCGGACCCAGAACGGGAATGGGCAGAAACCGAGCATAAGGCAAACGCCATGCTTTCAGCCCTGGAGAAGGCGTCGAAGTAAGCCTTTTCACTCAATCCTGCAGGCACTTTTTACCCCTTTTTGCCAAGCCTTCGTGCTTACTCAAGCGCAAAAAAGAATGTTTTCTGGTGCCACCCCAAAAAATGCTACTAAAAACTATAAGTAATATATTGCTCTNNGTCATCGCGCTTGATCACATCCTCCTTGCGCAGTTTTCTCACGCCGGCAGGGACAGCTCCGGACGCCATTTCACAGTCAAAGCCGTTCAGCCCGACTATTGACATGCCGTCGCTCATTTCCTTATCGTTTACCTGTACGACAATGCCATTTGTGAAGTCGAGCGCGCGCAGCGCCTTGGCGATGTTGGCAGGTTTTCCTATTTGGATGGCGGTTGCATGGGTCTTTGGCCTGATACCTTTCTTGTCCAGATATGTGTAATAGCGGTCGACCAATGCAAGATCCGGCCTGCCGCCATTCCAGGTCAGCCGCTTGCTTTCGAACATGCCATTGTAAAGCTCGTAGAATGCGTTTGCGCCTTCTGCGTTCACTATTGCCATGCGTGGGATCTTTTTGATCCAGCCCCATTCGTACAGTTCTATGAAGCATTTGCCGCAGCTCGAAGTGTTGCCTAGCGCTCCGCCGGGATATACTATCCAATCTGGAGGGTTCCAGTTGAGATGCTCCAATACTCTGTAAACAATGGTCTTTTGCCCTTCAAGGCGGAACGGGTTGACCGAGTTGACGGTGTAGCCGCCGGTATCTTTAGCTTTTTTGAGCGATGCCGCAAGGGCGTCGTCAAAGTTGCCTTGCACTTGTATCACTTGTGCACCAAACTGGAACGCCTGTCCAAGCTTGCCGGGCGCGATCTCGCCCTTTGGAATATATACGTCGCAGTCTATGTTTTCATTGGCAGCGTACATCGCAGCAGAAGCCGAAGTGTTCCCTGTAGAAGCGCAGATTATCTTTTTTACTCCAAGCATCTTTGCGTGGGTCACCGCGGTCGACATGCCATTGTCCTTGAACGAGCCGGATGGGTTGTAGCCTTCGGGCTGAAGTAGGAAGGAATCATGGTCCATTTCTGTGTAGTCTGCGGCCTTGCTCATACTGTAGGGCTTTGAGAGGCGTCCTTCAGCGCCGTCGAGTGAGACCAAGACACGCGCGCACTCTTCAAAGTTTTCAGTATCGATGCCGGCGAAATTAATAAGGTCGCGGAAGCGCCACACGCCGCTTTCGTTGTAAATGTTGCCCCCATGGTTGCGGCGCTTGTAGAACGTTTCGACAAGGTCGTGATCTGGCTTCTTGTTGTATTTTATGTCAAGAAGTGAGCCGCAGGAGCACCTGTAGATGTTGCTGTCAATTTCATAAGTTATACCACAGGAAGGATTGATGCACTTTTTGATGGCATAGGCATCCATATGAGGAGAGACTTGCGATTGTTATTTAGACGTTTTCTAGATGTTAAAATCCTATTTCTTAGCAGCTTTTTCGTACATCTTTAGCAGCTGCTGTATGACGCCGTCCATGTCGTCTTCCTTTACTTCCGGAGAAACGGCATGCTTGAGCAGATTGCTGACCGTGCTAGAAATTTCAGAGCTCACTTCGTCAAAGCTGTCCACGTCGCTGTAGCTCTGCTGATAAAGTCTCCGCAATCGCATTGCGTACATTTGCGTCTGCTCGTTTATCGTAACATTGTAGTTGCGATTGTTGACTTTGATCTTCTCCTTTATCATCTATACTGGTTTTACCCCGTTTGCAGCCTTTAAAAAACTTGTCTAAAGGATAAGGTTCATAGTATTTGTGGGATTGTTCTAGAACACCTGTAACCGCGGACCCGTGTTACCGCGGTTACTTTCGACTACGGTATATCGCGGCTTTTAGTTCTCCAATGTCGTAATGGCTAGGTAATAGTATGCCGTTTGATAGCAAGTGGGTAAAGCCACAAGGGGAAAGTGTTGGTCACAGGTTGCTTGAAGGCATCAAGCCACAAGCGCCGCTGAAGCCAAGGATAGAAGAAGCACAGAAAAAGCTGCAAATGCAAATCGCAAAACTGGATTCAATATCGTCAAGAATGCAAGAAAAAGATCAGGTAATTTTCAAGCGCGTGGTGCTTGCGATGCAGAGCCACGACGCTTCGCACGCAAGAGTGCTGTCAGGGGAGCTATCGCAGATCCGGAAAATGAACAAAATGGTGACTTCTGCAAAACTAGCGCTGGAACAAATACAGCTAAGGCTGAACACCATAACAGAGCTTGGAGATGTGGTGGTGACGCTGAGCCCGGCAATGTCTGTGATAAAAGGATTGCAGGGAGGNNACTGTTACAGGATTCAACGAAGACACGGCACGGATAATGGATGAAGCAAGCGCAGTTGTGGAGATGAACATGAAGAACAAGTTCCCGGACCTGCCGTCAACAACATCAAGCACGCCCGCAAAGAACCTAGAAGCGACAGGCTACTAGCCTGCTCTTCTTTTATTTTTGACCTGCTATTTTCTGAACTTGTTTTTTTATTCTTGATATTGTCGGATAGCTGTAGCCTTTTTCTCGATATGCTCTTATCATTGCCTTCCAGTTGTTGAGGCGCCACTTTGCTTGGTCTGGGCTCAGGAGGTGCGTCTCCCTTTTCACCATACTCTTGCGGCCAGGCATCAGGTATCCACCGTTCGCCGCGGCTTGGCGGCTGTACGCAAAGCGCAGGCCAAACAGAAGGTTTGAAGGTGAAAGCGAGTTAAGGTACTTTGCAAGTTCCCTGCTCTGTTCATCCGAAAGCTTTAGCTTGAACGCGAACTCTTTTGCAGGCACGCCAATGGTACAAAAGAGATGTTAATTAACTTTGTTGCTAAACTCGAGTTTAGCAATATTATTAGATGACTCCTGTCTTTCTGCCTACTTTTTCAAATGCGCTAGTAGCGGCATCTAGGTGTTTTTGGGCAAGCATTGCCGTTAGTGAAACCCTAAGGCGCGCAGAACCTTTCCTGACCGTTGGGTATCGTATTGCCTGTGCGAAAACACCCTGCCTTAGTAGCTCTTTTGAAAATTCTACTGCCAGCTTCTCTTGACCTATCATTACAGGGATTATCTGGCTCGATGGGCTTCCAAGAACAAACCCGAGCTTCTTGATCGCATTTGTGAAATAGGTGATATTCTCGAAGAGTTTTTTCTGCAAATTGCCCTTTTTGGCCAGCGGGATTGCTGCAACGGCTGCAGAGCACAGGTGGCCAGGCAGCGCAGAGGTGTAAATAAACTGTCTTGACGTATTGATCAATAGATCTCTCACAGGTTCTGTGATCGCGATATAGCCTCCAAAGCATCCAAGGCCTTTGCTCATGCTGCTGGTTTGGATGTCTATTTCTGATCCAAGTCTTGCTGGAATGCCTGAAAATCCGGGTCCAAAGATAAAGTCACCGTGAGCGTCGTCGACCATTGTTATCGCGTCATTTTCTTTTGCGATGGCACATATCTCAGGCAACCTCGCTATATCACCGTCCATGCTAAAGATTCCTTCAGTTATCACGATCTTTCTGCCATCCACCTGATGCATCAGTTCATACAAGTGGTTGGCGTCGTTGTGCTGGAAGACCTTGACAGTAGCGCCGCTCAACCTACATGCGTCTATTATGCTTGCGTGATTCAATTCGTCGCTGAATATAGTTGAACTTTTGTCCGCAATAGCCGTAACTGCGCCCAGATTGGCGCCATAGCCGGTTGGAAACACTAGCGCTGATTCTGTTCTGCGGTGATCTGCAAGCAAGCCTTCCAACTCTATTATTTTTGGGTGGTTTCCCGCGATAAGCCGCGAGCTGCATTGTGAAACCTCATTCAGCGCATTCAGCGCTTGCACAGTTTTCTTGACAACCTGTTTATTTTGCGACAGCCCGAGGTAGTCATTTGAACAGAGATGGATGACCTCTTTGCCATCGACCAGTGCTGTCGGTCCTTTTATCACCACCGTTCTCGGGCGGCGGTAAAGGTCACTCTTTTCTAGAGAATCGAGTCTGTCGCTGACAAAGGCTGTCCTACGCTTCGAGGCCAATCTCTTTTATCATCGCAATGTCCTTGTTTGGCGCGTTTCCTCCGGTTGTGAGGTAGCCGCCGGTGATTATGCCGTTTGCGCCCGCCTTGAGGGCAAGCCTGTCTTTGTCCTTGAGGTGCACTTCACGCCCGCCGGCTATCTTGAGAATAGTCTTGGGCATGATAAAGCGCCATACCGCAATAGTCTTGATCGCCTCAAGCGGGTCGATCGGCTCGAAGGCTGCCATTGGAGTTCCCTCCCTACCAATGAGGATATTTATCGGAACTTCGTCAGGACTCAGGGATGCAAGCGAGAATGCCAGTTCCAGCCTCTCATTTTTGCCCTCCCCCATTCCAATTATGCCGCCAGAGCAAAGCTCGAGGCCCGCCTCCTTCACAATTCTGGCGGTGTTGACCCTGTCGGCAAAGTCATGAGTCTTGCATATCTTGGGAAAGTAACTCTCTGAAGTTTCCAGGTTGTGGTTGTAGCGCTTTACTCCATACTCCTTTAGTCTGCGCGCTCTAGCCGGGGTCATAAAGCCAAGCGAAACATTGACCTCGATGTCTACCCTAGATCGGATCTCTGCAATAGTTTCGCAGATCTGCTGGAAATCCTTTTCAGGCGGCTCCCTGTAAGCACAAACAAGGCAGAAACTGGTAGCCCCTGACTCCTTGGCCTTCTTTGCGTTTTCAACCAGCACGTCCTTTGGTAACAACGGGTATTTTGTAATGCCGGTGTCGTAGAACGATGATTGAGCGCAAAACGAGCAGTCCTCCGGGCACCTGCCAGATTTTGCGTTTATCAGGGCTTCGACATCCACCGTATAGCCGTTAAACGTCCTGGTTATTGTATTAGCGCACTCGGCAAGTGCAATGACATCTTCAGTTGCAAGCAGCCGCTCGGCTTCTTCAAAGATGATAGAACCGCCGGCAAGGACTTTATTCATACAACCACTGATAAATGACAAATCTGCCATCAGGTCAGTCGAGTTGTAAACTGGTAATTAAAACTTTGGATAACATCTACCATTCCAGGCACGATATTTCAAAATTCGAGTTTAGCAATATATATTGAAAATCGCATGTAAAAGCTATCTATGAACAACTACCCAAGAACTAGTGTCCGGTGCTAATGTTTTGCGCACAAAAAAGCCAAAATGTCATAGATCGTTTTTGACTGTGCGCCCAGGACATGAGTGACGGAAACCGTCATTTGATTATATGTGCAAAGCCGTCCAAAAAAGGACCCGTTTCTAGATTGGTCAAAAACACTCCCGGTTTTTTTACCTTTGATTTTGTCTGCCTGTACATGTTGACGTTCATTTACTGCCATTCCCCTTTTTGAACAGTTTATCGCACTTTATTGACAACACTGCTGTTAAGCCACTTTATTCATTCAGACCTATGAAATACGCCATTGCATACCTCCGGGTAAGCACTGAAGAGCAAACCGTGCAGAACCAAAAATTGGCTCTTGAAAAGTGGTCCCAGGAAAACAGCTACCACATACTTGACTTTTTCGAAGATTCTGCTGTCAGCGGCAAGGTCCCTGCAATACAGCGGCGCGGGTTTCAGGAAATGCTCGAGCTTGTCAGAACGGCAGAAGTCGATGCAGTCCTAGTTTACGAGCTGTCGCGTGTCGGCAGAACCTTCTGGGATACTCTCGACGCGATAAAGGCGATAGAACAGTACGCCCCTCTAATCTCGTGTTCTCCAAGAGAGTCGTTCCTGCAGACAACAGAACCAAGCGTCAGAAAATTGATGATCGGCATCCTAACGTGGGTTGCAGAGAGAGAACGCGAAATGCTCGTTCAGAGAACAAAAGATGGCATGGAAAGGGCCAGGGCCGCCGGCAAAGGTATAGGCCGGCCTCAAAAAGTGATAGACAAGAACCACCTGATCATTCTGCTTGCAGAAAACCATTCAAAAGAAAAAATAGCAAGGAATCTGGGCGTCTCAAAAGCTACGCTGTACAAAGAACTAAGGCAGCTAAGATAGTCTTTCCACCTTTCTCAATATTTCTAGCTGCACGTCAAGCAGCTTCTCAAGGTCTCTCCTCCCTATCGCAAGAGGAGGGATCACCATCATGATATTGCCGATGGGCCGCAGGTGTACTCCCATCTTCAACGACTCTTGCATTATGAAGTAGTTTATCCTCTCTTTATTCTTCAGAATGGTAATCGGCTTATTGTTTCTTGCAAGCTCGATGCCGGCCAGTAGGCCCTTGTGCCGGATGTCCGCCACTATCGGCGATCCTGCAAATTCGCGCAACCTCAACGCTATGTATCTCGCGTTTGCATTGATTTGTTGCATCAGGTTATTTTTTTCGTAAAGCTCGATATTTGCCAACGCAGCTGCGCAGCCGACCGGATTACCGCTAAAAGTGTGTCCATGGTAAAGATGTTTGTTGTCAGAATATTTGCCAAGGAACACGTTAAAGATGCGATCTGTAGTCAGCGTAACTGCAAGCGGGAAATAACCGGCAGTCAGGGCTTTTCCAAAGCAGACAATATCCGGCTGCGACCTCTGGGCCAAATATTCGATCATGCTACCAAGCCGGCCAAACCCAGTTGCAATTTCATCCAGCACCAGCAACACGTCATAGTCTCTGCATAGCTTGGCCATCTTTTTCTGGTAACCGGCCGGGTAAATGATCGCGCCTCCAGCGATCTGGGCGCCGCTTTCCATAATCAAGGCAGCTAACCTGTCGGCGCGTTTTCTGAAAAGCTTCTCTGTTTTCTCAAGGCACCACTCTACAAGGTCGCTTTCGTTCTCAAACCGATTTTTGTAGAGAAATGGGCTCGGAGCCCTATGCACTTTGGCTAACAAGGGCTTATAGGCACCAAAAAAGTTCTCAATGTAGCCGACGGACATAGCGCCGATAGTGTCACCGTGGTAACCATGCTCTAAAGAGATGAATTCTCTTTTTGTACGCCTGCCTTTGTTGCACCAGTACTGCAATGCCATCTTCATCGCAGCCTCAATTGCAGTAGAACCGTTGTCAGTGTAGAACACCTTGTCCATGCCCCTTGCCAGTCCTAGTAGTATCTCAGCAAGTTGCGCGGACGGGCCGTTGGCAAGCCCAAACAGTGTGGAATGTTGTAGGTTTTTCAGCTGCTCTGTCATTGCCTTGACGACCTTGTTCCGCCCGTGGCCCCAGACGTTACACCACATGCTGGCAATGCCATCAAGGTATTTTCTACCCTCGCTGTCCACGAGATAGAACCCCTCACCTTTCACTATTACCCTGTTGCTCCACTTGCGCCAATCGCTCATCTGGGTGTAGGGGTGCCAGACGAATTGATTATCGACATCTCTTAGGCTCATCAGTTAAATGCAGGTACCCCCATGGCTCTAATAATATTTCCATGCGCGGCGTATTCATAACAGGTACTGGAACAGGAGTAGGCAAGACTTCAGTAGCGGCCGGACTTGCATGGGCCCTGAGAAGGCTAAGAATCAATGTCGGCATTATGAAGCCATTTGCCACAGCAAACAGGCCATTTTCAAAAAAATACAAGTCTCAGGACGCTGCGATTCTTGCCAAGGCTGCAGATGTTGACGATCCTGACAGTGAGCTGAACCCTTTCTTTTACTCTGTGGCAGCCTCTCCACTTGTGGCTTCGCAGCTAAAACGTGAACCTCCAATGAGCGTGGAAAAAGCGCTGCGTGTGCTGCAGAACCTTGCAAAAAAACATGATGTCATGATAGTCGAAGGCATTGGCGGGATAATGGTGCCGCTAACAGAAAAGGAGTTTGTCGCAGATTTTGCAAAGAGCACGGGTATGCCGACCATGATCATCACAACACCTACGATAGGAACGCTCAACCATACCTTGCTTACCGTAATGGCCTGCAAGGAATTTGGCATCAACGTAAGGAGAATAATTGTCAATAAAATGCCGAAAAAACCAACCATTGCAGAGCAAAAAGCGCCAGAAATGATAGAAAGGCTGACAGGCATTAAGGTTGGAATCTTGCCCTTATCAAAAGACGCTGATCACACTTACATTGGAAAAATGCTTGAAAAAATGGTAGATCTGAACAGCTTATTGTCCGGGTAGCAATTTCAGCCCGCGGTCTCCCTTTTTCAATAAGAACGCGCTGATGTCAGAAATGATGCACGAGTATGGAAAACTTCCAGAGCCAAGATGATAGTTTCTATGACTTGTCTGCAACTGCTTTGCAGATATGAGCCAGATATTTTCGCGGTACGGTTGCACCAATTCAGCCTGCTTTACCTTTGTGGCAAGGTCATCTCCCCTTATCACTTGTATTACAAGTGACTTGTCGGGCCTCTTGCTCAATATCCTTGTGGAAGGAATGGCTACATCGAGATCCGCGCCGTGCATGCTGACCTTTCTCTCAGACGGCAAGAGAGATGCTGTAAGCATGAAATGAAGCAGAGCCTCGCATAATATTGCAAGCGTTTCGTCATTTGCTTCTGTGCCCAGCTTACGTTTACATTTTCTGAGAATTTCACTACAATATTTTTTGCAGACATCAACATCAGAAGCAACAACCATTCTGATCTTTTCCCTGCCTATCTCGTTTATGGCTGAATATAGCAAGTCCTTGACATCTGTGGGCATCGGTACTGCAAGCAGCGTACATTTATTAAATCTGATTATGAACCATTACCCACATGGTCAAAGGAATTGCGGCGGGCCTTCTTGTCGCCTCGTTGATACTTTTGATAATCTATGGTGTGGATGCGCTCGTTGTGAAATTTTTACCTTTTAACGCATCTGTAAGAGGAAGCGCGTTTGGCGGAGGTGCAGTAGTAATGTCGATAATCGGGTTTGTCATTGGACGCAAAGAATATACGCCAATAATTTCAGCACTCTTGTTCATAAACGGCGGCCTTATCATTGCTGGAATGATAGGTCTCATTGCAAAGGGCGAGCCTGCCTCAGAAGACTCAGCAAGAACTATACTCACGATTGGATCAACAATCACAACGGGGGCCGTCCTCATAGGACTAGGCACGTGGAAAGTAGCAATCGACAGAAGTGCAGTTACTGCAAAAGGCAAAGAGCCTGCTCAAAAATGAAATGCAGTCGGTGCGGCGTTAAAACTGACAAAGTCTATCAGTGCGACCACACTGAGGGCAAGGTCATGTGCAAGGAGTGCTACCAGGAATTCCATTGGCTTCTTACTAACAACGTTTTATACTAACCGGGCAGCTGTTGGTTATCATGAAAGCGGTCGTTCTTGCAGGCGGCTTTGGCAAGCGACTAAAGCCGCTGACTGACCAGAAGCCCAAACCCATGATAGAGGTTCTCAGCGTTCCAATTATCGACTGGCAGGTAAGGTGGCTCATGAAATTCGGTGTCAAGGATTTTGTCCTATGCGTAGGCTATATGAAGGAGCAGATATTTGACCATGTTAGCGACGGGAGCAAGCTCGGAGCCCGGATAGAATATTCGATTGAAGAAGAGCCCCTTGGAACAGGCGGCGCGCTGAAAAATGCCAAAAACCTTCTTGCGGATGAGGAATCATTTCTCATGCTAAACGGTGATGTTCTCACAGAGCTTGATCCAAACAGATTACGTGTCGCCGGCTTGCACACCATCGCGCTTGTGCCACTTCGCAGCCCGTTTGGCGTGATCGAGCTGGACAGAAATTCCAGAGTGCGGGGGTTTGTTGAAAAGCCGGAAATCCAAGACAAGTGGATCAACGCAGGCGTGTACCACTTTACACGTGAGGTGTTCAGGTACCTGCCTGAGAACGGCAACATCGAAGTGACCGCGTTGCCCGCGCTGGCAAAGGAAGGAAAACTCGAAGCAGTGAAATACGAGAAGATTTTCTGGCGCTCAATTGACTCGCACAAGGACATCGAAGAAGCAGCCAACGAGATGCAGGCCATAAAGATGTCATGACCGCAATAAAAATTGGCTACAGCCTCGGCCCATTGTTATCGGTGAGCGAAGTTCTTGCATGCGCCAAGATAGCTGACTCTGACCAAAATGTCGATTCTTTGTGGATTCCTGAATCTTGGGGACGCGAGTCATTTGCTACTCTTGGAGCAATGTCTCAAGTTACAAAAAGGGTCAGACTTGGCACTTCAATTGTCAGCATTTACGCAAGGACTCCCGCGACAGTGGCAATGGCAGCGATGACAATTGATATGCTCTCAGGCAACAGGACAATCATCGGCCTCGGCGCAAGCACGGCTGCCATTGTAGAGAACTGGCACGGAATGAAATTTGAAAGGCCTGTCAGCCGGATGAGAGAATACATAGAATGCTTGAGGCTGATGATAACCGGAGAAAACGTGAATTACAACGGCAAACTCTTCAAAGTGAACAATTTCAGAATTATGCATCAGCCGCAGAGAAAATATATCCCTATCTTTATGGCAGCTATCAACAAGAAGATGGTCTCGCTTGCCACTGAGATAGCAGACGGCGTCCTCCTGTACCTGCGGCCTCTAGATGAACTAAAAAAGACTGTTGTAGACATCAAGCAAAATACGAGGGGGAAAAGTTTCGAGGTTGCATCGTCTTTTATCTGCGCACTATCAAACAAAGAGCCCGAAAAGGCCCGCAAGCGCGCCGCAAAGACGCTTGCGTTCTATGTTGCGGTAGGGAAATACTACAACAAGTTCCTGTCAGAAAACAACTTCATGAATGAAGTCGAGAGAATCACTACCGAATATGGCAAAGGTGGCGCCGATGCAGCTGTAAAATTTGTTTCTGACAAGATGCTCGACTCCCTTGTAATCTGCGGAAGCGGAGAAGAATGTAGAAGGTCACTTGCAAGATTCATGTCTGCAGGGGTTACACTTCCCATAATTCAGTTAAACCCCGTGGACGACTCAGAAAGTTCATTTAGGGAGATGTTGTCAACCTTTTAACGTGCGGAGGGTAGCTATCTCTTCATGGGCAACCTCAAAGTTTGCCAAGGATTCCAGGATGCCGCTGCTCGAGCTAGCATGCGAGCCCTGCGCGGAGATCCTGAAGAACAGCGTTCCCAGAAAAGAGATCGACGCAGTTCTGTTTTCAAGCTGCGCAACCGATCAATACAGCTCGACAATAATATCTGAAATGCTTGGTATGCACCCAAAAGTTTCTCACAGAATAGACAACCTGTGCAATTCCGGCACAAATGCAGTCGCTTCTGCATTTGCAATGATTGCGTCCGGGTTGTGCGACAGTGCGCTTGTACTTGGCGCAGAAAAGGCAGACAGCCCAGGCAATAAGCTGCTGTGGGACATTACGCGCGGCTCGTTCATATTTCCTGTTCACTGGGCCGCGATATTTGCAAAGGCTCACATGAGAAAATATGGAACAACCGAGGAGCAGATGGCTAAGGTATCTGTCAAGAACCACAAGAACGCTGCCAAAAACCCACAAGCGCTTTTCAAGAAAGAAGTTACCTTGAGTGAAGTAATGAATTCAAAAAAGATTGCAGAGCCGATCAAGCTGCTTGACTGCTCTGCCTCGTGCGATGGTGCGTCGGCAGTGCTGCTTGTTTCAGAAGAAAAGGCAAAGAATCTTGACAACCCTGTATGGATAAACGGGATAGGGCAGCAAACAAATTCTGCTAGTTTTGCCAACGCTACCAACGACCTCACAACAATTGAGGCAGCCAAGCGCGCCGCGCGCTACGCCTTTGAAATGTCCCAGACAAAGCCATCCAAGATAGACGTTGCAGAACTGCATGACGCATTCACGATCCTCGAAATACTGGCATATGAAGATCTAGGGTTTGCGGAAAAAGGCGGCGGCGGCAAGTTTGTAGACCAGCAGGAGATCGCAATAAACCCGAGGGGTGGGATAATTGGTTGTGGCCATCCAGTCGGGACGACAGGAGTGGCGCAGGTGACCGAAGTTGCGTCTCAACTTGCAGGAAAAGCAGGAAAAAGACAAGTAAAGGGGTGCAAGACAGGGCTGGTCCAAAATCTTGCGGCGGCGGGCTCTTCAGCCACGGTAATTATTATGGGTGCCTAATCCATTGCGTGAATTCATCGAGCACTTGAAGACAGGCAAATTCAGGGTACCGAAATGTATGTCGTGCGGCAGAAATGCGTGGCCGCCGTCTCACTGCTGCCCATACTGCCTGTCAAAGACATCGTTGAAGAAAATAGAAACAACAGGAATTCTTTTAGAGTTTACAAGCTCGCACTGCAAAGGCAAAGAAGGGATTTTTGGCTTGGTCGAGATGTCAGGAATCAAGCTCGTTGGATCGTTTCACACCACTCACCTAAAAGAAGGAATGAAAGTAAGAATGAAAGAATGTGGAATTGGGCCTGACGGCACTGCTTTTTACTTCTTTACGCCCACCATGGCTTGACATTAATATACTTCGGAGCCAGAGAAGCGCATATGAGCTACGACAGGTTCATTGACGAGAGGCTCCTTACGAGCAGGGACGCTCTCAACAGGCTGCAGATCAAGATAAAATTGGTCGAAATCGACGAAAACGCACGCGATTTTTCGCAGCGCTTTGGGCGGAGAATGCTTGTCAAGAAGGTGCTCCTAACCATAAAGCATACAGAAACTGAAGAGGTTGAAGAAAAGGAGCTTGACGTGGAAGAAATTGAAAAGAGGATTAAGAAGGAACGACTTTTCAGCTCATCTAACCGGTGGCTTGCATCAAGCGATATCAAGAATGGTTATGTGGTTGCCAGCCATCATCTAGACTTGCTTTCCGACGCAATAGCGCTCGACATCATTATGATTTGATGTTGCAGAACTCGAGTTGTGAAATATCATATGACGGGTTTTTTGATCCATACCCGAATTGTTTCCAACCAGAACGCGACTGTTCCTGCAACCGCAAACCCCACCGCGTAGACGTTGAGGTTTTCAAGATTCAGCGCAACGTACGCTATGAGCATCGTGGTGAAAAATGCAGCGAAAAATGACAGACGCGGCACCGTCAGGCCACCAATGTTGACGAAGGCTTGGAGCACGCCCACATGTACTTTTTGTACAACGTAGTAGCGTCCATATTCGTCTCGGCTCACAAGGACCAACTCAATCAGCTTGTCGATGTGATAATTTGCCACGCTTGGGCTCGAAAATCCAAGGTCCCGCTGCACTTCCCTGACACCCACTGGCGCTTTCTTCTTTATCATGTACATGTATACCTGCAACGTTTTTCCTTTCAGCTGGTCTTCGATCGGCGGCTTTTTGCTGTCGTCTGGAGGACTCTCGATGTCTTTGGTCAAGGCGGCTGGTCACCAATATGCTATTTTACTATAAAACATATCGCAATTCTCCCCATAAATATTATAGCGCCGCTGACCAGACTCGAACTGGTGACCCACTGGTTAACAGCCAGTTGAGCTTCAAAGCACAATGTTGCGCTACGAATTTGCTCTACCATGCTGAGCTACAGCGGCGCATTATTACAGCAAATCCGAGCACAAAATAAATCTTTGGGCTTACGGAATGCCCTCTTCGCGAGAGTAGATGTAGAGTCCGTCTAGAAACACGCGCTGGTCCTTGTCCTTTATCCTCGTCGACAATTCAATGTTGGCGGCAGTCTGCGAAACGTCCTCAAGGCTCGGGCCCTGGACCACAACGTCTTCTCCCACTACGTTAACCTTGGTGGCATCGCCGATTATCCTAGAAACCCTAGGCGACCTTTCGCCAAAAAAGTTTTCCACGTTAACTTCCTTGCCCTTTATCTTGACAGAGATCGGAAAGTGCGCAAATATGATCTTTAGTTTGTAGGTGTAGCCCTTTTCGACGCCCTTTATCATGCTCTTGATTATGCTGCGCGCTGTATGCGTCACTGCAAGGTCGCGCTTGCGCGTTCCGTAAGGCTTGATCGTTATCTTGTTGCCTTCAACCGCTATGGTGGCAGGAAGTTTTGCGAAGTCCTTCTTTACCGTGCCAAGCTTGCCCTTTACCGAAAGGGTGTTGCCTTCCTTCGCAAGCTTGACGCTGGCTGGTGCTTCCACTTCTGCCATTATTGCCTCATCAGTAGACGTAGCCAACCAAAACTCCTCCCAGTCCTTCGGATACCGCTTCGTGGTGAGACATGATCCCCTTGCTGGTTGACACAAGCAGTATGCCCATGCTGTATGCCGGAAGGAACTGCCTCTCCCATCCAAAGTAAGCGTCTTTTTTGACCGAAAAGCGTGGCGTGATTATTCCACACTTATTTATCTTGGCCAGTAACTGAACTTGGAACTTACCCGCCCTGCCGTCATCTACCTGATCGAATTCGCCTATGTAGCGGTGCTTTTGCATCACGCGGAGCACTTCGCTTGCGAATTTGCTTGCGGGAACTATGACGCATTCCCTCTTTCTTCTTGACTCATTGTTGTAAATAGTTGTAAAGAGGTTTGACAGGACGTTTAGTGCTGGCACTCCATTTCACCTACTCGTATTTCGTAAATCCTATGCTGTTTGCGACTTCTCTGAAGCACTGCCTGCAAAGCATCAAGTTATACGTGCGTATGAGGCCGTTATATGAACCGCACCGTTTGCACCATCTTGTGCCTCTGCCGTGAGCAAGTTTCTTTCTTCCAGTCACTTCATATTCTCTTGGTTTTGGCACTTATTCCACCCCTACTCCATATTCCTGCTTAAAGAACTCGATAGCGTCATCCTTGTTTATCCTGTGGGTTTTGCCAATTTTTGCACTCTTCCTGCTCTTCCTTGCGATCCTGTATCCCGGCCTGCTGAGCACGACGTTGACGTCCATGCCAAAGATCCCAATGTCAGGGTTGTACTTTGTTCCCGGAATGTCAATGTGTTCGTGTATTCCAAGTGAAATGTTGCCGTAATTATCAAACGAGGAGGCCTTGAACATGTTCTTTTTGGCTGCAGCGACGCGCTTTAGGAATTCTGTTGCAAGGTCACGCCTCAGCGTCACGACTGCGCCTATCGGCTCACCCTTGTGAATGCCAAAATCCCTGACAGTCTTTTTGGCGCCGCGGACCGCTGGCTGCTGGCCTGTTAGCTCTAACAGCGCCTTCTTTGCCTTTTCAATTGGCTCGCCGGACTTGCCGACTCCAATGTTTATTACTACTTTATCGACGTTTATTTTTTTCATGTTAGATATTTGTTGTTGGCTCAAACTAGTTCACCTTTATCACGGGCTTGTCCTTTCCGACAACCAGAACCATTTCAACTGGAAGTTCTACCGACTTGTCGTCAAATGAGACAAGCGCTCTTCTTGGAAGCGAGAATATGCCGTCTTGAATGTCCTCTATCTTGCCCACCTTGCCTGCATTTTCGCCGGTGATAATGAGCGCAGTGGAGTCCTTCTCAAAGGCGATATGGCTCTTGACCTGCACCTTTGGCAGGTCTATGACGCACGTGTCGCCGACCTTGAGATTCTGGTCGCTTATCAGTGTCTTGCCGTCGTGGAATCCGTACTGGATCTTTTTGCCCTTGATGGTCGTCTTGCTTGTGACCCTGACCAGTTTCACTCCCTTTTCAGCGTCTCCAATTGCAATTGAATCCAAAAGCGCCGAGTTCCTCGGGACCATGCGGTGCGCCTGACCTGTTGCAAGCTCTATCACGTCCATAAGACCTACTGCAAGATTTGAGTCGTGTCTTACTATGCCATCGACTTTGATCTTGCCTTCGTTCAAAATTCTTTCTGCTTCGTGCATCGTGCTTGCCACCTTGAGCACGTCGCGGAGCACCATTCCGAGCGGGTACGCTCTGTGTTTTGGATGGGGCCCAGGCTTAACTCTCAGGACAAACTGGCTCTGCTTTCTCTTGATGGCCCAGAACGTCGGAGCCATTTGTCTCTTCACTCTAGTGTCGCCTCCCTTCTTGCCCATTATTCGCCAACGTCCTCTGCCTTTTTCTCTTCCTTGTTTGCTGCTTTCTTGGCAGTTGTTTCCTTTTTCTCCTCTTTTTCTCCCATTTTTTCAGCCGTCTGTGGCCTGCCGCTGCCTTGCAGTCTGCTTGACCTGTACTTGTCTTCAAGATTGAGGCCAGTTATCTTCACGTTTGAAGCATGAATCGGGACTTTGACTTGCCCTCCACGGATCTTTTCCCTTTGCATACCTTCGATATGAAGCGTGCTGCGTTCCGTGTCCACATCTTCAACTTTGCCTCCGCGCCCCTTGTATTCGCCGCGCACCACCATGATTGAATCGCCCTTTATGACGCGCAAGGTTTTCTTTTTGTATTGCTCGCGCAGCTCGTCCGCGAGCGACGCGCCAAGCATCTTGTCGCGTTGGTGCTTTGAAACGTGGATGAGTTTTGGATTAATCTTTGCCATCATCGTCACCTATACTATCATTCCCGCCAGGTTGGCTATCCTTGGCCATTTTTCGGCGGCCTCCGCCGCCACGGGCCCCTTGATATCTGTGCCCTTGATCTCGCCTTCGGGAGTTACGAGTACTGCCGCGTTGTCCTCAAAGGAAACGCGCACGCCGTTGAGCCTTCTTATTGGGTATTTCTGCCTGACAATTACCGCGCCGAAAACCTGTTTGCGTAGCTCTGCCGGGCCCTTCTTGACCGTGACCGTAACAAAATCTCCAACTGCCGCTGACGGCTGTCGGGAGTGCCTGCCCTTGTATCTATTCACCATAGCAATGCGCAACACCTTGGCGCCCGTGTTGTCAGCACATACAAGCTCCGCAGTAACTGGGAGGACTCTAGTAATATACGGGCGGAACTCTTCAACACCCTTTGCCGAAACTGCCCTTGACTTAGTTCCCGCTGCCATCCTTGTTGTTCACCTCAATTACTACGAACGAAACTGTCTTTGAAAGCGGTCTGCATTCAGCTATCCTGACCTCATCGCCTTCTTTGACGTCGACGCAGGGTGGAAGGTACGCGTGTACCTTCGACCTGCTCCTCTGGAACCTCTTGAACTTAGGTGTAGGTCGCGGGTATTCTCTTGACACAACTACCATCTTGGGCGCCTTGGCGCTTGACACAATGCCGGTCAGCAGCTTGCCCCTTACCGACAGGGTGCCGTGGAACGGGCAGAGCTCGTCTCCGCATGTTTTGCGCGGGGAGACAACAGAAACGCCAATATTCTTAACCATAAATCATCACTAATTATGTAATCGCGATATACGATCCTCAGGTCTTCCTATCAACGAAGAGCCACTTATAAAACAATCGCCAAAGCATGTTTTGATTACTATTTTTTTTACTATTTTTTTTACTATTTTTTTTACTGAAGAATCTGTTCTTATTGATATCATATTCTTAGTTTCAGACACGATCGAACCACTGACGTCCTCAAGAGTTGGATCAGCTGACTCGACTATCTTTGCGGAAAGGCCNNAGCTTAAGCCTGGCCATCTTGTTTGCCCCCTTCTGGTTGTTCAGCTACTATTTCAGCCGCGCTGCCAGATCCTTCGCCTGTAGCAGCTGGTGGTGATGCAGCCGCAGCCTGTACGCCAGCAGCTCCATTCTTTAATTCAAATTCCTGCGGCAATGCAGCCCTGGATGCAATCCTCAGCTGGATACCCATAAGACCCATCTTTGTCAAAACGTGGGACACGCCAGTCGTCACTATTTGGCCGGCAATGTCGCCGCTCTTTGGCACGACACCTACGGTGTGTTTTTCAAAGTGAGCGCGCTCCGTTCGAAGCTTGCCAGAAATCACAACTTCAACACCAAGTGCACCGGCGTTCATTATTGTGTTGAGCGACCACATGGCTGCACGCCTGAACGCGGTCCCGCGCTCGATGAGCTGCGCAATCCTGTTGCACATGATGTGTGGGTTCAGTTCAGGATTGGTAACCTCAAGCACCGAAATCTGTGGGTTCTGAAGGCCGAATTTTTGCTCTATCTTTGTCATAAGATCCTTGATCCCTATCCCCTTCCTGCCAATGACGAGACCCGGCCTTGTGACGTAGACGGTTATTCTTGCGCCAACAGGAGTTTTTTGCACTTCAACCCCGCCATAGCCGGCATCTTTGAGAGCTGTGGCAAGGAACTCGTTGAGCTCCATGTTGCGGAAGTTGTTCTTGATCACGTTCTTGACTGCGCTCATTATTCTTTCTCTCTTGCCTCCTGTGCAACAAGTTCAACGTGAACCAGAGTGTCATATTTCGGACTGGATCTTCCCATTGCGCGTGGTTGGAACCGCTGGAGTTTTGTGCCCTTGTGTACCGCAGCGCTCACAATGCGCAAGCGGTCAAGATCCATGCCCCTGTATTCTGCGTTTGATTCAAGATTGTCCAAAAGTTTCAAGAATTCGCCGGCTGCCTTTTCTGGGAACCTGCCGGCAAAAAATCCATCGCGGATGTTTGACCTGTGCGCCACTTCCATGTTATAGCGTCTGTATGGAACAGCTTCCTTGCGAGCGATGACATTTTCAAGGAATTCGCGTGCCTTTTCAATTGACATGCCTTTGATGGCGACGGAGATTTCGCGAGAGTGCTTGTGTGAGATGTCCTTCTCCCTTATTGAAGCGCGCACATGTTTTGTTTTGTCATAATTTTGAAAAGCGTAACTAAAGTGCGGCATGTCAATCACTTCAATGGAACGTAAAGACTTGACCTGGAAGCGCCGACACCTGGCGCGCCGTGCTGCACGCGCTTGTTAGTTATTGCGTATTCGCCAAGGTAGTGTCCAATCATTTCCGGCTTTATGATAACCTGTGCAAACTCTTTGCCGTTATGAACGTGAATAGTAAGACCGACCATGTCGGGAAGAATAATCATGTCGCGGCAATGCGTCCTCAAGTTGCCCTTTAGCTTGCCCTCTCTGGCGAGCTTGACTTTTTCGCGCAGCTTCCTCTTGTCGTCATTCATATAAGTGCTGACGCGCTTATCAAGCGACCTGCGCTGCCTTGAATTGAGAAGGGGCAGCAGATTCTCTATTGAAAGCGACTGAAGTTGTTCAGGTGTGTAACCTTTGAACTTGAATTCACGTACCAACTAGATCATTCACTCCTTGTTTGG
>DAOL01000075.1:13535-13870 GCA_002501845.1 Nitrososphaera sp. UBA217 | reverse complement strand
CTAAGCTTCGCCTTGTACTTTAGATTTCTCGGCTTTGTTCGCAGTCTGTAGCCGCAGCATGGACACCAGAGTCCATCCCATTTGATGAATATTTCGCATATCTGGCATCTCTTCTGTCCACTGGCGTACCTACCTGAGCCGACTGGCTTTTGAGCCTTGTGACGGATGCATATACCTTTACAAGTCATTTCTTATTTCACCTGGTTGATAACCGACTAGCGTACGTGCGTTAGTTAGTTACTTTACCGAAGTTAAGTACACATAATATCTATTTAAGATTTATACAAATATTTTATTTGCAAAAGAAAAGATTTGTCAGAATTTATATGATTCTG
>DAOL01000075.1:0-13339 GCA_002501845.1 Nitrososphaera sp. UBA217 | reverse complement strand
TTGTAGATTGAAAGTATTGCTCTCTTTTGCATGCCCTGTGCAAACTCGTTTACCTGCGAATATTCCTCGAAATACGGGTCGAGCATGAACGTGGTTTTTTCGGTTGACATTGCTACGCTTGCCGAATGAAAAATGCTCTGCCCCAAAAAGATGTAAGCGTCGACCTGCTTTTGCACGTTGTACGCAGGATAGAATTCGCAGCCAAACACCTGCGCGTCGCGGAGCTGGCCCTTGCCCTTTCCAATGATAACACTGTAGCCGTGAGCCTCGAATATCTTTTTCACGCTTTCGATCTGGTGAAGGTGTTGGCTATCCGTAAGAAGTGATACTGTTCTGTATTTGCCCTGCAGGTCCTTTGCGCATTTTGTCGCGACAGCGTCAAAGCTAATGTCATCAAAAGCGCCGACCATCACGACCTTGTCGCCAAAGGTCTCCATCGCGATTGTGTGGCCTATGTTGAAAAGGATGTCTGCACCAAGCATGTCCGCTGCATGAGTGTTGAGGTCACACGATCCCCAACACGCGTCGCCGATGACGTAAGCCTCGATGCCAAACTTTTCAGTGACGTGGTCGGCAGCGTCCTGCAATTTTGGAATCAGGCCTTCAGGCCCGTTGAGCGCGACAGACATTGGCTTTCGCTGCTCTATCACCTCAAAAATTCTCTTTTCGTCGATCCTGATCGTCATGGCTTGCTCACCCTTATCGCGAATTTCGGGCAGGCTGCTTGACATCCAAGACAGTAAATGCCATCGCGCTCTCTTGAGGAGAGCGTCTTCCTTCCAGCAGCTGGACCCTGCACGTCAAGCACATAGACCGGGCACACTTCGATGCACGCTGCGTCACCGATGCGCCGGTCAAAGTCGAGTGCTGCATCGGTGCCATAGATCCCTAGGTTACAAGAATGATCTTTCCATATGTTGAGGTTCAGCAATGCTGTCGCAACCCAGTTTGTCTGAAAAGTCGGGTCGAGAGCCAATATGAAAAAGACCTGTGTAATTCAATTTAAATCATGCCATGATAGAAAAATGGAGGCAGCCTGCCGGTACCACCGTTGGCAAAACGCCCCATTTCAGGCCCCGCAAGATCCATCACGTAGACGTGCTAGCATGGTTACGCCGCCTTAGGGTTGCTCCCTCCCGGACCTCACCCATTTCGACGATACGCAGTCAAGGCCGCGCCTTCGCGCAGTTCGCCACTCATAACCATCCGACACGGCGTGATTTCATTTCAGCAAGTCAAGCGGGTACTTCCTACCAACGGATTTACCCGGTAGTTACTGATCCTGGCATAAAGCCGATTTCCAGTGTGGGGTACGGCTGACACCCCGATCCTCCCTGCCTCCGTACAGTATTTTGCAGGATGGCTATATTTGCTTGTTGGATGTTAGCACATTGATTGTCTGGCAGACAGAGCATATGTCGCCCGTAGAGTCGTGTCTACAAATTGAGCATTTCTTGCCTTCGGTGCTTTGGCGACTGCGAAGTACTCTGGATATCTTCATCATAGAATTGTAGGCGCTATGCTTTATGCCTGGGTGGTCCCTCTCTAACTTATTGAGAAACTCGCGCAAATCGGTTCGTATGCTCTCGTTCATGTAAGGACATTCCTCTGACTGGAAAGGGATCTCCCGCTGGAGTGCGTAGAAGGCGATCTCGTATTCGTAAATTTCGATGAATGGTTTGACCTTTTTCATGCCGCTTGCGTACTTCACCGGCTCGGGATAAATCCAGCCGATTCGCTCCACATCGCCGGCAAGCATATTGATCATGAATGTTTGCAATTGGTCGTCCACGTTGTGCGCGGTCGCGACAACGTCTGCATCTAAAGTCTCCGCGGCAATGTCAATTGCGCGTCGGCGCAGCGTGCCACACATCGAGCAGGACGACATTTTCTCCGACGGCCTCAAGACCATCGCCTCATCCATGTCGACCTCAAAGAGCGATTTGTAGCTGAGCACCTTACTCTCGACGCCCAATTGCTGACAGAAATCCTTTACTATCTGCAGCGACTCGTCGCGGTAGCCCTTTATCCCTTCGTCTATCGTGATGCCCACCAGCTCGTTGCCATTGTTTGGGTGCTGGTCAAACAGCATTTTCAAGACATACAACAGAGACAAGCTGTCCTTGCCGCCAGAAACCCCGACTACGACCCTATCGCCGTATCCGATCATGGAATATCTTGAAATCGTCTTTGCAGTCTTGTTTTCAATCGAGCGCATGAAGCACTTTTTGCACAAATATTCGCCAGAGTACACTCTGTGGTACACGCTCTCGATTTTCTGGCACTTTCTGCAAATCATAAAGCGCGGGGGTACTGCAACGGTTATTAACCATTCGCCATGAACTGTTATTAAATCAAAAGTTCGTACGCCTGTCACAGTTTGACGAGATGATGGAGATACATGAAATGCACAGCCGGTTTGACCTACTTCTGAAAATTCGCGCAAGGAGCCTCGAAGAAATAAGGGACATTGTGGTGAACAAGATACGAAGGCTCCCACAGATAACCGAAGCAGAATTGATGACGGTCTTAAAAACAATAAAGGAGGAGCAATCAGTATCCTTAAAAAGAGACATTTCAGATGCTACAGCCGCGGCAACATAAGCTACTTTTGTTGTTTGTCCTTCTTTGACGACTGCCACCAGTCAAGGTAGTCATCATGGTGTTTTCTTCTCGGGTCCTCTCTGGAATTTTCAGTCTTGTCGCGCAGCTCATCTATTTTTTCCCGGGATGCAAAGAGGCCGCAGCTTTTACAGATAAAGTTTTTGCTAGCAAGGTCGAATTTCAGCTCTCCTCCGCATTCAGGACAAAAGCTAGCCAATCATAAACCTATTTACTTCTCGCTAATAAAAGGTTTTCAAGCACGCGTTTCCAACTAGAACATGTGCAGTACTCAGTTTCAGTGAGGTTCAGCTCCGACGGGCAACTGGAAGTCATTGGAGACCAAATAGCCATATCGATCAAATCGCAGCCAGAGCGCGGCAGGGCTAACAAGGAGCTGTTGAAAAAGCTGGCGGCGCATTTTGGAGTAAGCGAAGAGCGGGTCAGGATAGTTTCAGGTCTCACTTCACGGAAAAAGATAGTCGAGGTGTTGTAAAAGTCATGATAGATTACAGCAATTGCAATTTAATTGAATGGGATTTTGTGCAACTGGCAATCCAGATGAAGGGATGAGGGACNNGCCATGCACCGAATACAATGATGTTATATTTTTCGAAATTAAACCTTTACTGTGATCCTGCCGGCGTCCGCCTCGACCTTTGCAATCGAGCCCTGCTTTATCGGAGGCGCGCCCTTTGGCAAGTCAACGACCGGGATATCGGCTATCGCGCAGCCAGATGCGGTGGTAATGTCTGTCTTGTAGCACACGACCGCGCTTGGAGCAACCCCATATTCTCTTGTTGAATATATTGAGTAAGCACCAACACTGCTTCCTATTGCGTAAGGAAACACGAGCACTACTCCCTTGAGCGATTTTTTGTAAAGCTCGTGCATTGGGTCGGTTATTTTGCCAGTCTTGGCATCGACCATTGAAAGAAAGTTGATTGGCTGCGCCGTAACAAGAGCTGGACCTTCTCCTGACCCGCCAACAATTTTTTTGCAGTTGTTGATTATCATTCAGTGTAGTCCTTTACTATAGTCTTGATGTCTTTGAGGGCGACGCTAACTTCGTTGGAATTATTGAGGTAATAAGCACCCTTGACGCTGTTTGACACTATAGAATCATATTTTTCTTTTGTAACATAGGGAGTAAGGCATGTGCATGAATCACACATGAATTCCGCGCCCGACCTTTGGAGCTTGCCTGTCAGGCCCACCCTAGCGGCCTGATTATGTATGGCCCTTGAGCAGAATATTATGCAGCGCTTGTTAAATTTTTTGCCTTCGACAAGCTTGTCAAGGTAATCAAGCTCGTTCATGCCAAGCTGGGGACTTCCAAGCGTAATGATGTCGCCATCTTCTGCGGTGTTCAGCTCGTCCATCACGGCTTTCGCCTCCTTTCTGTCAAACGAAATTTTCTCCTTGGCCGTGCCCAGGGTGAACATGCCGCAAGAACCCGATGTTCCAATTGCTGCGGATAGCATCTTTGCCTCAATCATCGAAGGCTTAGATATGCCGCTGAAAGCAACCGAGCTGTCCTTGATGACTTTGCCGGCAAAGTAGCCCATGAGCCCGTAATCAAGCTCACTTCCGAATTTGAAATTAGCTTCAATACCTACCTTTGGGCTCCTTGCTTCCTCAAGCCTCAATTCTGATAGCGGCGCCTTGCCCGTGACAGATCCAGCTAGCGCCGAGAGAGCGCTTTCCTTGTTTGTCCTCAAGTCCAAAATAGAATTTGAAAACACTGCCGCGTTACTTTCTGCAAAGCTGATAGCCGTGCCTTTGTCAGGGATGTCGAAAATCTCGTACGGCGTGCATGTAAATGATGGGTTGACACCCATCCTTTCATACGATTCAATGATGCTTCCTTGTTTTTCCTGAAAGCTAGAGGGGATGTCTTCAGGCTTGTTCCTGTCGTAGCCCATCGGATTTAAAGTCGACTTTACAACGACCTTGGTTGTGCGGCTGAACTTGTCGAGGAAATCCATCCCAGGATCGCCGATGGTGTTGTAGTTGACGCCAGAAAGATGGGCCCACTTTATGGGGATGAGTTTTTTTGCGCCCGTTGATTCACCTATCGCGACAAGAATCTTGTACGCAGAAGCTAGCGCCTTGCCGAGCTTGCCGGCAAGCGCCTCTTCCTCGTCTCTTGAAAGTTCCAATCCAGACATAATTTCCGTGGAGAGTATAAGAACCATTACGCAATTATATGCTCTGAATGCAGTGTCTTGCAGTTGATCAAGCGTTCGATGGGCGTTATAATAAAAAAGATGGAAAAGGCGCTCAACCGGGAAAAAACACCCCGTCTCACCGCGCTCCGTGGACTCCAGATGGAAGAAAAAGGCGACCCGTTCAAAATCCTAATAGGCACAATCTTGTCTGCGCGGACAAGGGATGAGAACACCACTAAGGTAGTGAACAAGCTGTTTGCAAGATTCAAGACGCCTCAGGATCTTGCTTCGGGAGACGTTCAAGAGATAAAAAAGATAATCCATAGCATAGGCTTTTACAATGTCAAGGCCGAGCGAATCAAGCAGGTCTCGCAAATACTGGTAGCCAAATATAGTGGGAAGGTGCCTTCTGATATCGGCAGCTTGCTGGAGCTACCCGGCGTAGGCAGGAAGACAGCCAACTGCGTACTTGTCTACGCGTTTGACAAACCAGCGATACCTGTCGACGTGCACGTGCACCGAATATCTAACAGGCTCGGGCTTGTCAGCACGAAAATGCCAGAGCAGACAGAGCTGGAGCTGAGCAAGCTTGTCGACAGGAGGTTGTGGACAAAAGTGAACAACACGTTCGTCATGTACGGCCAGAATATCTGTCTGTCAGTCAGACCAAACTGCAAGGCATGTCCCTTGAAAAGGATGTGCAGGTATTATTCTAGGCAGGCTTCCTCTTCTTGAACATCAGGAGGCCTATGACTAGGCCCCCAACTCCTGCCATCACACCAGCAGGCACAAGATAAAGCGGCGACTGCGCAAAGCTCCCAAACAGTATTTCAAACGAGATGTCGCCGGCATTGGCGTTGGCCGTCATCCTTTCATCGTCGTTGCCGTACACCGAGATCGAGCCCACGGCAAATCCTCCGAGGTCCAACCTGTCAACAACAATCCTTTTGCCGTCGGTGACCGTGAGACCCTGTGTTGCTTCATGGCTCACAGAAATCGGGTTTTCTGTTGACCAACCACCTTCCTTCATGACGTAAATCTGCGCATATCCATCTTCGGGCGTGTTGACGGCGACCCAGTATGTCCGTGATTCGCCTCCAAACATCGCGATTTCAATGTACTTTTCGCTTGGTGCCGGCTCGTTTATCCTGATGATGGTCTTGGAGTCGCCGCTCGGAACGTACGACAGGTTGTTCTGTATCGACAGTATCCAGCTTGGCTGCTTGGGTGTTTCAAAAGTGTAGACTAGGGGGCTATCTTTATCCTGATTTGACGCTGCATAAGGGAATACAAAGCTCTCGCTCTTGTCAGACTTGACCACTTGATAGTCCTGCTCCTGAGCCAGTGCGACGGCAGGAATGAATAAGATCGAGGCAGAGATCAGAAGAAGCAACAGGCGCATGGCGAAATTAATTCACTTTACTAATATATATGACTCGGCCCCGACGCCGTTCGACCACTACTCTCGTCCTCTACCTTCACTTTTTACAATCTATTCGGCAAGAGCTATCTCCCATTTTACCTCATGCCGAGCTTAAATCTCATCGCATTGCATACTGAAAGTTGTGCACAGCATTCCTTTCAAGCCAGCATGCAGCAACGCCCGCCGTATATCAACGATTATCTGTCCAAGAAGGAGGAACGAGCGTTCCAAGTATTCCTGATATAATGGCTTCCGAATGTTGTTGATGGTAGTAATGGGTTGGGTACAGCCGCCGGTTCATTAGAAAATAAAAAAACGTTAATGTCATTACTAACGGTACTAATTCTGTTTATACCGATGTCGGCATACGCAGAATCTCTCACTGTAACCACTAACAAGGACATCTACACCAATGACGAAAAGGCAATAGTTGTTGGCGCCATACCCGCCGATGCTCCGGCCGGTTATGCCGTCCTCATCAAGGTGACTGGACCTAGGGGGGAATGTGCTGTTCAGAATATTCTGTCCGCAGCAGACAATTCTTTTGTCTCAAGACCAGTCAGGCTTGACGAATGCGGCAATGGTGGATTCACAGTGTCGGCTTATTATTCTGCCGAAGAGGCGACTTCTACTTTTACAATTTCTAGCAGCAGCCATGTAAGCGCGGGACGCGGGATGGAGCTTCGGATGCTAAAGAATACTGTTCTTCGGGCACAGGACACGGTCAATGCTCGGGTGAAAGAGCTGCTTGGAAACGGTTACTTCCTGCCTGAAATGGCTGCCAAAAAATATGGTGAAGGAGTCTCGGAGGCCTCACTTGCTCTTCAAGCAATAGAGTTTGGAGACTCTACCGAGGCAAAGAAGCACATGATATTCGCCTTCAGGGACTTTCGAGAAGTCCTCGACGCTCTATCAGACGAGAACGTGGCAGGGTTTCAACAGTCCGCTGGGCAGCAGGCCTCAAGCAGCGACAAATCCGACATTGCTGGAAAGTATGACAGCCTGAAGGAATACTACTTCAGGCTTGAACAGGTAGCCGAAAAGAACAAGGTGGAGAAAAGCGGAATTGAAGACGCCGGGTTGCTCCTGGCGAATGCAAAACGGATGATAGACGATGACAACTTTGAGGGCGCAGGGAGGAATCTGGAACGCGTAAATGCCCTCCTCGAAGAAATCAGGACAGGCCTCTTTGACAAGGGAGTGGGGGAAAAGCTTTCTTCCAACACAAACACTACCAGCGGCGTAGATGAAGAGTTGAAAAGAAAGCTGACCGACACTGCCGATAGGTTTGAAAGGGTGGCGCTCAAATTGCTCAACGAAACTGGATCTGACACAGAGGCGGAGGCAAAGGTACATAACGCAATCTCGCTCCTTGCAAATGCTAAGGCAAGCATAAACGCTCAGGATCTCGAATCGGCACGAGAAGGCCTCTCAGCAGCATACAAAGCCATCACTGAAGCAAGGGAGCTTCTAAAGGGATGACAAAAGCGACAACTCGGGTAAGTCGTCAAACGGGGAGTGAAGGTTCATGATAATCGGGCTCCTACAGTAGCAGGGACGACTAGCAAGCGCTTTTTGAAATGATTTTCTGCCTATGTCATGCCGTGTAACGACATTCCTGTCGAAGCTCCAGATAGGGCTGTGGCAACAGATCACCGACCTGGAACTGGAACGGCCGTTCCACCGCGCGAATTCCGTCCTACCCCTAATATAACTTGGAAGACTTTGACAATCCTATGTCTGAACGCAAGAACAACAGAGGCAAGATCGAGATAATGGCAGACGTCCTATCCCTCTCTACAGCAGGGATAAAGAAGACTCACATAATGTATAGGGCCAACCTTAGCTACGAACAGATACTCCACTACCTGAACCAGCTCTTGGGTAAGGGACTAATCGCCCAAGATGTTGCGGACAGTGCTTTGGTTTACCGGACGACAGAAAAGGGAAGAGAATTTCTAGCCTGTTACTCGCGTATGTCGGATCTGATAACAGATAGCTACGAAAATGCCCAAAAGGTACCATTGCTCACCACATAGTGAGCAAGCCCTAGCTATTTTTGCCATCCACGGGAAAAGCATCTGCTAGCCTCTAAACTTGATCTACTTACCTCTTTCTCTCTCACGATCATGTCTGTATAGCTCACCTACAGACTAAGCTACAATAGGTTAGCGATCACCATTTAGGAAAGACAGGGGAGAAGAGTTTGCAAAAGAAAGGGAGACTAGCTTGTACATTGCTTTGCTTTGCCATATTGTCCTTTATCATCTTCATCCAGCCTATCTCTTCGCCAGTTATGGCACTCGGTGATGACCTTAGGTTAGAGTTGGCTTTTGCTCCTTCAGCAGTTGAAGCAGGGACGGCGAGCTACCCAATAGGCTATGTAAGACTGATATCAAATAGTACCGGTGAACCAATCCTCACTGCAAGCGATCTGGAAGTCGGCCTGCTATCAGCAGACGCTTCAATAGCGTTCGTGCCTTCAAGGGTGGTTATCCCAGCCGGCAGTGACTACGTTCGATTTAATGTCGAGGTAGGCGATCTCGCAGGCCAGACAGAGATTTCGGCGTTATATGGGAACAAGGTAATTAGTAGGACGTTTAAAGTTGTAGACGCTGCTAGCCTTGTTGAAGATGTTGACCTCAAGATCAATCTTCCATCCGATAAAATGCAAATAGGCTCTAGGGTGCCTTTCTCCGTGTACCTTGAGAGTAATGGGAACATTTTGCAGGCGCAAAAAGACGTGGCGGTTCAATTTGAATATGAAAGCTCGCTTCTGAGACTGAATTCTGATAGCGTCATCATAAAGAAGGGAAGCTATTATGCCGTCAATTACATAGAAACACTTGAGAAATCAGGCAATGCATTTATCAAAGCGGTAGCAAACGCTGGCAAGGACGGACAACCCATAACCTCTGTAACCAATGTAGCCATATCTCAGACACAGCCTGCTTCACTAAAGGTTTATGTATTTCCGGACAAAGTCGGCTTGAATGAAAAGACTATCGACATTTTTGTCGGAGTGGTCGATGCTGTGGGACAACCTACCCTTGCGGCCGAAGACATTAAGCTTGACCTCTTTTCTAGCGCGTATCAGCTGACTGGTATCGACAATACTCCTGCCGTGATAAAGAAGGGTGATTTTGGATTCTACACTAGACAATACATGAATTTTTACAATAACCAGACCGTTACCGTAGGGGCCTCGGCCTCAGGGCTTGGCGCAAGCACGGCGTCCTTCGAAGTATTGTCAGCGTCGCTTAGCATAACTAGTCCTAAGGCAATGGACAAGATGCTCAAAGTATTCACTGTTCAAAATATGCCAAGTGAAGCAGGTTCGGTAGTCGTTTACCAGATGAACGCGATCGAAAGAGATTGTGACGATGTAGGTTTCAGTGGAGGAATCCCATGCGATCAAGATACCAACAAGGATGGAATAGTCGATTCTAGAGACCATCATCCAATTGACGATCTGCCTGACGGGGCGCTTTATCCGATAGAATCGGGAACTATCTTTAGTCAGACTCAAGGCAACCTCAACATTGTGTCGGGGGACAATCTAGCTGCGAAGGTGGTCGAGCCTGGTTCGATTGCATCGGGAAGCTCATATGGGACCGCTACGATAATGAGTGGACGGCAGGCTGATGCTGTCGGGTTTTCAGCGTCCCTTGCAAACGTCGCCGTCGGTTCAAATACGATCTCGATCAACGGTGGCTTGAATCCCACGCAAACAATGATCTTTTCTCCCGGAGGGATTGCATCAGACAGAAACTATAGAGTATTGTTTGATCGGAGCGGATCCACCGATTTGTTCTTGATTGCGTTAGACTCTGCCGGTAGGCCTTCAAATTCCGAGCAAGGAGTTAAATACTTGGTAAAGCCGATTAACGAGCTTGCCGAAATAAAGGCTGGAACGAGCTTTGCCAGTATGCATATCAATACAGAATCATTCAAGAGCGGTAGTGCTGTGCCGGAAAATACATTTGAAGAAGTTAGTGCTGTACCCGTGGGTGTAAATTCAGACTCTAACCTAAAGACAGTATCAAACATGACCCTGCTTTTCTATACAGGCACTACCAGCAAAGTGATGTTTCCCTTTAACAGCACAGTAGCGTTTAGTAAGGCACACGAGATCGGTGTGGTTCAGCTTAGGGACGTGTCAGGAAATCCTGTCCTGGCATCTGACGAAGTTAAGGTCAAGCTCTCATCGTCATCTCTTTCTAGAGTACTCCCGACATCTGAGTTAACTATACCGGTGGGTAAATCATTTGCAAACTTTGACGTTTCGACGTTCGGACGAGCGGATAACTTTACTGTTTATGCTAAAGCCGATGGTTTACAGGCTTCGTCTGCTATGTTGGCGCCGGTTGTGGCGGAACTGCCAGCATCATTCGTAGGTACAGACACGTTTGATGTCTCTGTTCCCACTTCAGTTACAGTATCAACGCCAATAGAAGGAACTAGCATAACGTGGGGGGCTTCTGCTGGCCTACAATTGCTAGGCAATTCAACAACATTTGTGTCTGCTGGGAATTCCCAGACTGCGACCATACAGGTGATGTCGGACAAGTCTGGCACATTCACACTAGATGCCACGCTGTTAAAGGACGGATTCAAACCTACGAGGATATCAAAAGAAGTGGTAGTCGGACCTTATCACAGACAGATGAATGCTATTCTGGTAGATACTGGTGTTACAATGCTGGGGTACAACCAGCCGACTTTGATGAAGGTTTCAGTGAAAGATGCAAACGGAGTACCCGTTCAGGCTGCAATGGTACAGGTTGAAGACGCTGGTCCGTCAGGCATGACACTAGTGACTAGTGTCACAACAGATGCAAGTGGCATAGCGACATTTATCTACATGCCGACACATGAAGGCGAATCATCAAACTTGATTACTTTGACGGTCACGGCAAGCAAAGATGGATACCAGGCAGCGCGCACCAGCAAAGTTTTCGGGATTGATAGCTCAACCGCCATTCTCCCGCCTATACCCATATTGGGGAATATATTTACAGGCCTTCCATCATGGACGAGCTATGCGATAATAGGGGGAATTGCAGCAATAGGAGGAGGTCTTTACATATTGAGGAAGCCAAGTGCTGAGCAAGATGACGAGCCCCTTACCGAAGACGCAATCGCCACCGAAGAACAAAAGGAACTAGTTGAGCAGCCCTTGGAAGATAAGGTAGAAGAGGAAGAAGACGAAGACACTTAGCTTATTATGTAAGGGCAACCGGCGGAAAATCTCGCGCATCCATCCGTCATAAAGCAGCGATGTTTTCTTTCTCACCTGGTGCAGTCTTCTCACCGTGTGGAGAATACTTTCGAATATAGTCGACTATCGCTTCTTCTAGCGCGTTCTTGAAATCGCCTTTCTTCAGGCCATGTCTCTCATATATGACGTGGCGGAACTCCTTGACCAAGTTGTCATCAACTTTTGCATTTATGATCGCCAAAGCCCTCAAGCCTATACCAAAACAGGATGCATATAAAGATGACTACTTAATATCAAGTCTACATTTCTATGAATTTTCGTTACATTAGAAAATGAATCTTGACGGCTGTTAGTCGGCATCGATTTATTTTACCTTTTCAAAGCTGCGGCGGGCGTTACGAGCCCGTGCCACCGGCGGTAAGTATGACCAAGAAACTGATGATCGACGGAAAGATGATGGCGATGGTTCGCAGTTTATCTTGATATGCATCGACGTTCGGTTGATGTTTCTTTTACTTTGCCTTTTAGCCCTACTCTTTCATGGCTTCTATACAGCAGCATTTGCACAGATCCACTGCCATTGATTCTTGTCTCTTAAGCTACCTGAGAGTCATGGATCCGCAGCATCCGACTAGTTTACAGATCTTCAGAGAGCTTTATCATTCAAGATTGGACGAGTCCGAATCATCGCTGCAGTTGCAGCCTATGCCAGAACGAATCTTCAGGCTTACGTTACCAATAATGGGGCAACTATCCTTTATTTGGAACAAATTTTCGACTTCTACTTAAGCTTTGTAAGATGTCATATATTCTACAAACTTACGGATTCAATAACCAGTAGTGATTGCATATCATGGACTATAAATGATTATGCAGAGACACTAAAAGTCGATCCAATTCATGATAAACTGAATGAGTTGGGAGTCAATGAAGAATGGCTGATAGAATCAAAAATGACCCCACAGATGGCGCGTGACTTGCTAAAAGGTATTTTATACTTGAAAGAAATGTACGAAGAGAAAAAATTAGATCAATAGAACACTAGACGTCGTTATTATTCTCCAATAATGCTAGAGACTTTTGATAGTAGCGCCGAGGTGTCAAATGGCTTCTTTAGAAGAGGAAACACGAGATCTTCATGAAAAACAGAGCTTACACTATTTCTCCACTGCAAGTTCGTCATTCTCTTGTCCAATCCCTCGTAAGCAGTGATGAAGCAGACTTTTTGCCTTGGGTCCATCCTCTTTATCTCTTGATATACTTCAGCTCCGTCGATCTTGGGCATTCTAAAGTCCAATAATATCAGATCGTAGAAATGAGGCTTGTAAGCCCTAAGAGCGTCTAAGGCGTTCCCGGCGGCGTCAACCCAATAATGATTCTTCAGTGCCATTCTGATACTTTCTGTAATGTCTCTCTCATCATCCACAACCAGTATTCGCTTCTTGCCTGGGCTAGTGCTGTTGGTCGTCGAATTAAACGCAGCAACAGTTGGCAGGGTCTTCTCTCTTATGCCATTACCAATTAAGATTCTGCTAAATACAGAGTTGTATGTAATACCTCGTTACTTGTCAGGTATTGGGACAATTTACTTATTGACGGACTATTCTTCTCTCACTTTACACACGCTCCGGCGAGTTGGGTTTATTAACAAAGTTCAGTACCTTGTGCGCGCATCATTCCTTTTATATCCAACGACTGGCGACCGCAACTCATCACCACAATCGCCAGATTCGCATCATAGTTTTGGTCATAAGATGGCTTTCGTTCACTCGCTTCACAAGCTATTTGGCTCCGTGCCCCAGCTAGGTTCATCATCAGAAGCGACATCATTTGTTAATCTGGTTTGTCTTTTGCCATCAGAATTCATTACATAAATTTCATCATTACCATCTCTCTGGCTTGAAAAAGCTATCTTTGTACCAT
>DAOL01000025.1:23610-24747 GCA_002501845.1 Nitrososphaera sp. UBA217 | reverse complement strand
GATCAACCAAGGTGAAGCCCAATTAGTGCTTCCTTCCACTAAGGTTGATGCATTTCTTAACAAACCATTTCGCTCCCCGGACTTGATAGAAGTAGTAGAGCGAGTTTCTTCTGTTGGCAATTCATAGCGGATGGGAAAGCTCGCTATTCCTATAAAAGGATCAAACATTTGTAGCAGAATCGAAGGATATATCGAGATCCTCTTCAAGAGGGTACTAAAATAGTTGAAATCGTAGCCACCATGCCAGCATAAAAGTACGTAGCCAAAGGCTCAAAAGGATACTCAATATAGATGCAGATTGCACGCTGAATATTTTATAGCGTACTTGACTCATTGTAACGAGAGTATCAGTATTGTAGATGGCACTAGGGGAAAGGAGATTAGGGGCGACGATTGACGGTAACTAGTGCAGAAGCTAGCGAGAAAAATTGCGGCTGCATCCGTCGCCGCAGTAGCAACCTTGCTACTGTTATTCGTTATTTTACCTGCGACAGTACGGAATGGCGATGTTGCGGAGAATAAAGATGCCCAACCAGCCACAATAAATCTTGCATCTTATCTTACTACGAGATCTGGAACAAGTTTGTCGTGGGCAACTGTACCAGGAGCCTACTCATTCAATATCTATCGAGGCAATGTTATCATCGCGAATACTCCTGCCGAAGGCCCAATTGCCAACAAGACGCAATTTACTGACTATTTCGATAGCGGCTTGCACCCATCTTTAACCTATTCCTACAAAGTGGCTGCGGTTAATTCTACTGGATACGAGATTGCCTGGTCAAATCAAATATCCGTAGAAACAAGAAAATCGTCCCTTGCGACACCGTTAAGAACAATGATATTCTCTCCACAAATAGGAAACAAATCAGATCCGACCAACAACCAGACTCTAACTGTCCTAAAGAAATATTTCACTGAGGGAGACGGTGTCATATCTTCTTCAGACCATCAAATGAAGGTGATAAACGATGCCATAGGTAAGAATATTCTAAGCAACCATTATCTAGCGCCTAGAATCGCGCCTTACGATCCAGCAGAAGATTGTGACCTTGGATATGTGAATGACATCGACCAATTCATCTCTGCTGCGAGGACAAACACTGCAGATGGATATCGTTACCAATACATAATCTC
>DAOL01000025.1:18282-23547 GCA_002501845.1 Nitrososphaera sp. UBA217 | reverse complement strand
TTGCAGTTCAACTTTGATTGGGGAACCAATGATAAAATGCTACAAGTTGTTGATAGATTCAAGGGCCAAATTAATGGGGTAAGTATGATCCAGCTTGGACCAAATGATCCTGATGTTATCGCGCAAAGACCACCATTTCAAGGATATGGCACACCTTCACACATTGACCAATTCCTAGCAGCGATAAAATCCATGTGATTATTAGTATCGCAGAAGGCCAGGCTTCATTCAATATGGTGTTAGTTCTCAAATGCTCATGTGGTTCGCAAAAGATTCAGGAGAACAATGACCCTAAAGGCAAAAGCTGGAAATCCTGAAGGGCATTCATGAGTCAACATTCAAGGACCATCAATGCAAGATTGAGGAAGAGTAGTCCCGAGCGAGAGAAAGACAGGAAGTACGATACTAATGTGTACCCGCTTCATAGTTTGCTTTGGGCAAACAGATGTCACAGAATCTCTGAATCACTACCGCATCTTCTAATTGGAACAATGCTTCTGTTGTCGCTATCTTTCCACATACAATGCAAAAGCCTGGCGCCTTCTTTGCGCTTGATGTTGCCGATCTTGTTTCGAATGGTTTCATAAGAGTCACCGGGCTGTCGCTTGTTATATAGGTTCGTGAGCTCTGTCATTTCTTTCCCCTCACTACCTTGACCCTCAAAATGCAGCGTTTTTAGCCTATTATTCGGGCTTTACTGAACGTTAAACAGAAGCTAGTCCGACGGCGGCCCCAAATAGTCCATGCCGGTGCCGCTTTTACGCTCGCCGTCAATGGTCGACACAGTTCTGGTAGACCTGATGCCGGACACTTTTCTGAGCTTGTTAATGACAAAATCCACAGTATTACCAACCGGGACTTCAACCCGTACTATCAGATCAAATTCACCGTACACGCCCTCAACTGACACGACGCCAGGTAATTGCGCTATTTCGTCAAGGACCGGCTTTTCCATCCCCGGAAGTGTGTTGATCATGACATATGCTCCCGGCATATGGCTATTTGTAGCTGGCGCCAGATATTAAACGATGTTGCCTATGATTCGCTCACCAGCATCAGCTTATTGTTGAACTCGAACGCTAGGCTTTTTTGGTTTAACGCAAGGCGGATCCTATTTGCTTCTTTCATCATACATTCTTCATCGATATTATTCGTATGAATCTCAACACGCATGTATTTCGTTGGTTCAAACTTTCCCTCAAAATAGCCATCAAATTCGATTAGAGACATTCCTTTGTACTTCGAGGACATGTCGCGGACTACTTCTAAGTAACCTTCAACCCGAGGTAGGTAAAACTTTATGGAATCATTGAGGATATCGACTTTAAATTTATCTTCTGCCATATTGCAGCTGTAGTCCTGTAATATTATAACCCTACCTTCAAGATCGCATTTATAGATTGGGTCGGCCCGTATGCCCTTTTACCCTTAGCAGGTAGAACTTCACCGAGTCGTTAAACGCTTCGACGTTCATTACAATGATCTTTGTGCTATATTCTTTAACAGAACGTATTAACTAATTTTATGTTTCAATCTTTTTAAAGAGAGGGACCAAAACACGATGATTGTCGGAGGCAAGACTATTCCCGTTTAACGCAAGCTCCTTCCATTTGGATCCGTCAGTCGAGGGCTTCTTGAAACCCAAGGGGACTAACTGTTGGAGATACGGCATGCATTGACTCACGGATCATGCTGGCAATCCTCTGAGTTGGTGAGGAACAGGATTGATATCTTTTCAAATGCCGACCTTGTTGCGCATCTAATGGCAGAGGTAGGCAGGTACAGCACTGAGAAGCAAAAGGTAATGGAACACAGTGCCAGCTTGGACCCAGATGCATTTGCATTCTTTTGAAGCTGCTTCGCGGAAAGACCGGACTGTTGGCGATGCTCGGTTAATCGACGCTCTGAAAGCTGAAAATGCACACTTCCAGGCTGCGCTCAACATTCCAGCTGCGGGACGGCCTCAAACGGCTCAGGGTGACTACAAGTTAAAGCAGTCGTACGATAAACTCCAGAAAGAATTTAAGGAGTTTAGGGTGCAGAGCACAGAAGCATTGACGTCGCTCAAGATCCTTGAAGATGAAAACGAGGAGCTCCCCCAAGAGCTTGGCCGTCTGAAGAACCAGTCTAAAAATACAGCTGCGACAAAGGCGGGGTAGAGCCCATTTGAAGACTTATATAGCGCACTCAAAGTGAATTGGATCGATGGTCGAAAAGATGACGGCTGTCTGGCTGATTATTCTCACTATCCTAGTTTGTGCTGCGGTGCCGGGAGTTTTGATCTGGCTTACGACAACTCCTCACGCAAAGATGCTTCTGGGATTCCGTCTTGCAGACAGTCTGCCAACTTACCTGTCACTTCAAAGCATCGAGTTTACAAGCAGAAACTAATTATAAAATGTAATTTGATGTACTTGGGTGAAAGAGCTTCGCACAGAGATCGAGATCAGCACCAACGCGGAGAAAGTGTGGAAGATACTCAGCGACTTTGACAAATACCATCAGTGGAATCCTTTCATCAATCGGATAATAGGCCAGGCAAAGGAAGGCTCCAAAATAGAAATACACATCGAAACACCCGGCGGCAAGAACAGAAAGTATCAGCCGATCGTAACTAAAATCGAGCAGGGCCGCGAGCTCCGCTGGCTTGGCAAGAGCTCACTACCCGGCTTTCTAAATGGGGAACACATTTTCACCATTGAACAATTGCAGCCGGAGCGCGTCCGGTTAGTCCACCGCGAAATATTCGACGGACTCCTAACCTCACTTTTTGGCAAGAGCCTAGATACTGACGTCAGGATGGGGTTTGAGGAAATGAACAAGGCTCTGAAAGAGAGGGCTGAAAGCACCATTATTTAATAATGAAAATAATTATTTAGTCGTCAGTCCCTTAGTACTAGGTGCCAAACTACTATGAGATACTGGAAGTGTCCACTGAAGCGACGCATGAAGAGATAAGGAAAGCTTTCAGGCATTTGGCACTGAAATGCCACCCGGACAAGAACAAAAATTCTGAAGAGTCAAAACAAAAGTTCATGAAGATAGTGGAAGCCTACGAAGTGCTTTCAGATGATCAGGCAAAGAAGAACTATGACAACAGCACGTTCCAGCGAAAGTCCGGTCACATGCCAAGGTGGACGCCGCCGGCAGACTTTTCAACAATCTATAGCTATGAAGAGATCAAGAGACGCTACCGCCCAAGCAACATTGGAGGGGGCATGTGGGATATTAGTGATAAGGCCAGCCTTGGCATGTGGAAAGCTACGATAATATTATTTGCATGCCTAGGCGCCGTAGTGATTTACATTCTGCTTTTCAGCTAGTGCTTGTGGCGATTCCTACTGCGCTTGTGCTCTTCTTCCTTGGTCTTTGACCTATCGTACGTGGCATACCTGAGCGCAAAGAACGCCCCGACCACAAAACCGGGTATCGAGATAATCAGCATCGAGCGCTGACCTATCGACAGGGCCAACAACACCGCCATACAGCCGGAGGCCAGCGAAGCGATCATGAGCATCAGAACCGAGGATTTTGTTACAGCCAATCACCTGATCTAACAAGCGATGGTATAAGTCATTTTCTGTCCTAAAGGAATAAAAAGGGACTGGATTTAAAGGCGAACAAGATGCGAATAGTCGCAATAGGCAGCCGTGTTTTTGTCACCAGTTTCCAGCTGGCGGGCGTCAAGGGAGTAAAGGCCGAGACACCGTCAGAAGCGCTCACCGAAATAAACAGGATGGATGAAAACAGCGGAGTCGGGCTAGTACTCCTGAGCGACGATATCGGCAAGGAAATTCGCCATCAACTAACAAACCTTAGGGCAAAAAGGCCGATCCCGCTCATCTTCGAGCTCCCGTCACCGGGAAGCAAGAAGGAAAAGGTGGATTACAGGGCTCTTCTTAAGCAGATTCTGGGCGTCTAGTCAAGCCAATCAGAGGCACCGCCAAACAACTGTGCAACTGTCAGTATTTTTGCCCATTCTTCAAGTGACTCTACCAATGCGCGGGCGTTCTCTATGTCACTGTCGCCGGCAACGACACCGTGGTTCTTGATCACGACAATCTTGCTGCCTCTTTGGAATTCATCTGAGACTGCCTTTGCGAGTTCAGGCGAGCCGGAGGGCTTATTTGCGATGACTGCAGGCTCGCCTATTACTAACTTCGCTTCTTCGATGACGTGCCTGAATCTTGCAGATATCGAAACTCCAATTGTAAAGGGACTATGTGTATGGACGATCGCATTTATGTCTGGGCGGGCATTGTAGACACTCCTATGCATGTCAAGCTCTATGCTCGGCTTGATTTTGCCAGCTACCTTGCTGGTCTTCAAGTCCACTTTGACAAGATCGGCTGGCCGGATCTTGTATCGCGGCATCCTGGAAGGGGTGATCCACATCATGTCACCACTTCTAATGCTCTGGTTGCCAGAAACAGAAGTGGTAAGACCCATCGCATAAAGGCTCTTGACGCAGTCGACGAGCTCCTTTTTACTACCCAACCCATGTGAGCTATGGTACATGGATTATAAGAAATTATTTAGTGGTAGGTTATTCCTTTAAGTTAAATACTCTGGGTGCCATTTGTTGTTGTATGGTTTGACAGAATGTCTTCTGGAGCGACTCTAAGAAAGTAAAGCCCCCTGTCAATCGTGATCCGCTTGCCGCGCATAGAATGTTTTCCTTTTGTTGCGGTCGCGGCAGAGTCTAGCGTCATGATGCTGGTAAGCAGGGGTTGACCGCGACGGAAATGCAGCCAACGGCACAAGTAAGTACTATGCGTATGGCATCCGCAACAGCTTTGATTTTGCCTTTGACCCGCTAACAGGAATGCTTTGGGACACCGACAACGGGCCTGAGGACTATGACGAGATAAACGTTGTCAAACCCGGCTTTAACAGCGGCTGGGAGCAAGTAATGGGGCCTATTGACAGGGCTGGTAGAAGAGTCAGCGAACTTGTGCAGCTCGGAGGATTTCACTATGAAGATCCTGTGTTCAGCTGGCGCCAGGCTCAGGGGATAACCGATATTGAATTTCTAAACTCCACGAGAATTGGCGACAAGTACGCTTACAACATCTTTGTAGGCGATATCGTCAATGGCAACCTGTACTACTTCAAGGTAAATAAGGACAGGACTGGGCTTGAGCTTGGCAATCCGGGTCTAGATGACTTGGTGGCTGACAACGACAGTGAATTGGAAGCAGTCACTTTTGGCACCGGCTTTGACGGCATTACAGACATTGAAACCGGCTCAGACGGATACCTCTA
>DAOL01000025.1:7221-18215 GCA_002501845.1 Nitrososphaera sp. UBA217 | reverse complement strand
CGCGTCACAAAACAGACATCTAAAAAGGGTGCGTTTTTTGATTCGTCTTTTGACAAGATATCTGAAGTGATCATTTTCGGCGGAATCGCATTTGGTAACCTCGCGAACCCGTTCTGGTGCCTGGTTGCACTTGGAATGTCGCTACTTGTCAGTTACACAAGGGCACGGGCCGAATCACTTGGAGTGGAGCTTAAGGGGATTGGTATTGGCGAGCGCGCCGAGCGACTGCTGATCCTAGCAATAATAGGCATGATACCGATTGGTCCTTATCAAAACCAAGCAGGCATGAACTGGGCAGTGATAATAGTATCAATAGTGGCCGGCATCACGCTAGTACAGAGAATAGTGGCGACTTCAAAAGAATTGTCTTCTACCTGAGCTTGCCTGCGGTGCGCCTCTCAGCCTCTGACCTTACTTTTACGATTCCTCTGTGAACTGCACATGATACACAATAGAATTTGACATCCGTAGAGAGGGGTATGTACGCGCCTGCTGCCCTCAGTTCTTTTGCAAGTGTCGGCTCTACAAGCGTTATCCTTCCTGTCACTTTCTTGGCCTTGTCGCGTGGAACTAGCGCGCCACACTGACTGCAATGTACTACGCCAGAACTGCCTTTGCCGCCCTTTGACCGCCCTCTGCTCGCTCTCTTCTTTGGCATATTTCGATAAGGTCGGCCGCCATCCTTTAAATCTTGTGATTCTTTTTCATCCCAAAAAAGCGGTTGGCTTGTCAGGAAGAATTGTCCACGAAGCTTATAGCTCGATCGTATTAGAAATACCTTGCAATACATGGGAGTGCGAGTTCAACAAGCCACCATTACAAAACCGGTTTTCGGGCTGCGCAAACAAGCCCTTTTATTATTCAAAACATACCTTTAGGCGACATTGAGAATAGGCATCGCTTCTCACATTGTGATTGACACGATCATGAGCGCGGACGGAAGAGTGACAGAAAGCATCGGCGGTCCGCCGTGCTATTGTGGTATAACGAGCAGGCGATTTGGCTTTGACATCGGCCTTGTGACAAGGGTTGGCAGGGATTTTCAGCAAGAGATGCACAATATGCTCCGCAATAATGATATCATACTGAGCGAGAGACAGGTTTCAAATGCGCCAACCACGCGATTGAGCATTATTCCAGAAGGCGACTCTCGCCGGCTAGTCCTGAACGCAAAGTGCGATCCGCTAACTATCGATGAAATCAAGGACATGAAAGTCGATTGCTGGTTAACAAGTCCCGTAATCGATGAAATCCGACCAGAAGTCATAGCTGCGATAAAGGAGAACAGAGGCAAGAAAGATTTCGTGATGCTTGACCCGCAGGGCTACGTGCGGACAGTCGACAGCGAAGGACATGTGACGCTCAAGGACCGGCTTGACCTGAATTTGCACGGCATAACTGCGCTTAAGGTGGATTCGCAGGAGATATCCGCGCTGACGGGCATGCAGGGATTGGAAGGGATGCAGGCACTGCAATCAAGGGGCATCAAGTTTGTAGTATCAACAGAGCATCACATAATCCACCTTCTTTACGAAAAAACGCATTACTGGATCAAGATGCCGGACATCGACACTACTGACTCGACAGGTGTCGGCGACATCCTGTGCGCGGCTTTTACCTGTGCTTATCTGAAGGAAAAAGATCCACTCTGGGCGATCTGCTTTGGTGTAGGTGCAGTCAGGGCCGCCCTTGAAACAAGACTAGTCGGCCTCGCCAAGATCCCTCAGATGTCCAAGATAGAACAGAGTGCTTCCTACTTTTACAATACAGTCGGCTTCGAGCAACTCTCTTAGCTTTAAATCAGGCTGTCAGCAATCATGAGCAATAACAATGAAAGTGGCGCTTTCAGGCGTCGACTCGCGGGACGGGGCGCTCCTCTCCAAAGTGAAAAAGACGCTCGAATCCCTCAACGTCAAGACTCAGATAATGAAAGACGACTACCAGAGTGCAAAGGAAGTGGACCTCGTGATGGTTGCAGGGGGAGACAGGGGTATACTGGACTACTTCCACAAGGTCGAAACCGACTCTGCCCCGGTGCTTGGCATCTACGAAACAGACTCGACTGGCTTTCTTGCCCAGCTTGAAGTGCGCGACCTAGAGACTGCTATGTCTAGACTAAAGCGCAACGATTATTCCGTTGACAAAGTATTTCGCATTTCTGTTAAGGTAGACGGCAAGCAAGTCGATCCCGTACTAAATGATGTAGCAGTCTTCCCGAGCAAGAGCGCGACACTCATGGAACACGTCCTGCGCATAGACGGGAACGACATCTGGCACGACAACAGCGATGGCGTCATCATTTCGACACCGACAGGTTCGACAGCCTATTCTATGTCTGCAGGCGGCCCCATGGTATTACAGAAGGCGCCGGTATTTCTGGCGGTTTCGGTAAACTCACTTGACAACACCCGCAGACCACTAGTGGTTCCAAACGACAGCAGGCTCGAGATCGCCGACATCACTAGCAGGTACCATTGTGAAGTGGTGCTGGACGGCGGCCGCAGAATGCAGATCAAGAACACGCTTGAATGCTCAAAGCACGAGTTCTCGGCACGTCTTGTCAGGCTCGTCGGCGGCTCGTCGTCAGCTGCGTCACTTATGGCAAAGAAAGTGCAGCTTGCAGAAGACATGCTAAAGATGCCTCCTAGCGCCAAGCTCATTTTGAAAACACTTGAATATGAGGGCGCATTAAGCCAGAAGGATCTGGCAGCCAGGACAATGTTGCCAGAACGCACAATCCGCCTCTCATTGAGTCACCTCATCAATCAGGGCTACGTGAAGAAAAAGACTTCTCTTCGAGATGCCCGGCAAAGGATCTACGAGCTCAAGATTTAGCGGCTGCCTTTACAAATGCATAAAACGACTGCTCTGGCTTGCCCGGACGACTGTTGAATTCTGCGTGGTACTGCACGGCAAAGTAGAAGCGATGATCTGGTATTTCCAGTATCTCCATTCGCCTGCCGCTGTCCGAGTGGGCCGACAGGACCAAGCCGTTCTTGCTTACAAGGTCAAAGTATTTCTGGTTGAATTCATAGCGGTGCCTATGTCTCCTTCTTATCACAGTCGAGCCGTACAGCCTAGCAGCAATCGTTTTTGCATTTATCGTAATGTTGTGGGCCCCTAGGCGCATCGTCCCGCCCATGTCGTGGACGTCGCGTTGCTCTGGCATAAAGTCCACGATAGAATTTCTTGTGTTTGGGTCAAGCTCGGTAGAATTGGCCTCGCCTAGTTTGCAGACGTGTCTTGCAAATGCGACTATCGCTAGCTGGAACCCAAAGCAGATCCCCAGGTAAGGAATGTTGTTTGCTCTTGCAAAGTTCGCTGCGCCGATTATCCCTTCGCTTCCGCGCTTGCCAAAGCCGCCGGGCGCAAGTATTCCGTCAAATTCCTTCAGTGCCAATAGGCCCTGCCGGTTATCATTCTCAAACTTTTCAGAGTCGATCCACTGTATTTCGACCTTTTTGCCGATGCTAGCTCCGGCATGGGACAACGCGTGGTAAACGCTAACATAACTATCTGGCAGTGTAACGTACTTGCCGACAACCGCAATTCTGACAGAGCCACCATATTTTGCAAATGACTCGGCTATAGCCTTCCAGTTGCCCCACTGTGGAATCGACCTGCGGAGCGCAAGCCGCTCGGCTATTGACTTGAGCATCCCTTGGTTTTCAATCACTTCTGGCACCTTGTAGATCGACGGTGCATCGTGGCATGAAATGACGCATTTGTCATCCACGCTTGCAAACAGTGAAATCTTGCGCCTAGCCTCGTTGCTGAGCGGAGTTTTGCACCTAACTGCAAGAATGTTTGGCTGGATGCCGATCCTGCGGAGTTCTTGAACACTGTGCTGAGTCGGTTTTGTCTTTTGCTCGCCCACAACGTCCAGCACTGGCGCCAAGGTAACATGGATGAATAGTGTGTTTGATCGCCCGAGCTCAAGCTCCATTTGTCGGAACGCCTCAAGGAACGGTAGACTTTCGATGTCGCCCACCGTGCCGCCACACTCGACTACCATGATGTCCAGCTTTTCGTCGCTTGCGATCTTGTGAAGCATTTTCTTTATCGCATCCGTGACGTGTGGGATTATCTGGACGCACTGGCCCAGGTACTTGCCTTCCCGCTCCGCTCGAATGACGTCCAAGTAGACCCTGCCTGTGGTGATGTTGTGCTCCTTGGTCATGGCAGTGTCGATAAAGCGCTCATAGTTGCCAATGTCCATGTCGCATTCGCCACCGTCATCTGTGACAAACACTTCGCCGTGAGCAACAGGGTTCATGGTGCCGGCGTCATAGTTGACGTAAGGGTCAATCTTAACGCATGAAGCATTATAGCCAGCAAGCTGGAGAAGCTTTGCAGTTGAAGATGTTGTAACGCCCTTGCCAAGGCCGGACATGACTCCGCCCGTAACAAAAATGAACTTGCTTCCGTTGGGCGACTTAGACCGCACATTAGGTTTTGGAAAAGCACCTTTTTATTTCTTTTTGGATTCGCCGGCCGGTATCTTAATATGAAGAAAATGTATTATTGATATTGTTTCACAAAAGATGAATGAACAGGATTCTAGCAAGCTCCGTGGCAGGTCTGCAATAGAGGCCGTCCACGTCGGTGTCACCGGCGAAGACGAGGGAAGGCTTGATGCAACGATATCTCGGCTTTACGGCGTCGAAGGAGACGAGGCTGCCGAGATACACGCCAACTACCACATAGACAAGATACTTTCGTCGCTTACCAAGAGGACAAGAGAAAACGGCATGAAGACGCAGACTCTTGCAGAGCGGGTGAAGCAGCTTGATGTTTCCGGCACAGCACATGAGGTGGCAAGGGGCAAGCTGACAGAAACGGCAGCAGTCGACGCACTGTTCAGAGGCCTGTCAATGATAGAAAACGACGGCAAGGCAGACGACAGGTACGTAAACTTTTACGGCTAAAAATTACCCTTGCGCCAGGAATCTAGTCAAAAAGTCTTCGAGCTCTCACTTCATATACTTTTCAAGTACGTCATTCTTGCTATAAGCCTGCATATCTAGGTCAGACTTGGGAGGCTCATCACAACTTTAGCATATGTAGAGCTTAATTGCAGGTTCTAAAATAATCTCCGGATGTTACTTGTAGTATATATTACAAATATAGACACTGGATATCAATTACAACAGATTTCTATAGCTGACTGATGTAGCCAGTATCATTGAAAAATGCAATCAACTTGCTAACGTATTTGTTTTCACGGTTTACTCCGTACATCACATTAGCATACTTGCTCTGGGTTACCCAACCTATTCTCACAAGGTCATCCAGGTTGTTCTTGATGTCCTGGCGCTTTAGGTGGGTCTTTTTGTGGAGAACGTAAATCGTTGCCAGCTTGCTTTCTTCGGCAAGTGCCTTGATTATCTTTATCTTGCCGATGCTGCCAAGACCTATCTCTATGATTTCCTTGCAGCTATTGGTTTCTGACATTATTTGTCGTCCTTGATCTTGCTCATGAGTACCGGCTCGATTTCCGAAAGCGCCGCGCCGTGAAGTCCGATTTCTTTGAACGACTTGATATCGACAAGCCTCCTTGTCTTCAGGTCATCAAGATAGTCTTCAACATCAATTTTTTTCATACCGAGTCGCTCGGCAATCTCTGAAGCGTACAACCTAACGTCCTTGAGCTCTACGTACGGCTTTTTACTGCTCTTTAATGCCCGTACAAGCGCCATTAAACTTATCAGGTGGTTCCTTGAAAGCTGCTCGATTTCTTCGGTTGTTATCGAAGGGTGCACCTGCCCGTAAACCTTTCGGACGTGGTCAAGCGTGACCCTGTTGGTCCCCTGGGACTCGGCCAAGTTGCCTGCGTACAGCAGCAGGTCAAGGGCGTACCTCACATCGCTATTTACCTCTGGAGAGGTAGTAATACTTGCAATCTTGTCAATGACATCGGAGCCTATCGCCTTTGGGTTGAACGCTTGGACGGAGCGGCTTCCCAGTATGTCGCTTACCTGCTTTATGGAATACGGGCTAAACTCCATGGGCACCCGCCCGAGCGTACTTAGCTCCGCCGGGTCAAGCCTGCTATAATATTCTGTACTCCTTGCAATGAATATTACACCCTTCACATTGCAGGGCTTGTCTGGTTCGAATTCATTAAGCCTTGTAAGATCGTAAATGATGCCAGTGTCCTTGCTCGTCTTTATCAGGTAGTCTATTTCGTCCATGATAATTAGCGCGTACTGCCGGTTTTCGCGCAGGTATATCAGCAAATAACGAAGCATCTCTTCTGCGCTCATGCCCTGACCCGGCAGCTCCGGCGCCATTCGCTCAAGCAAGAATCTGTAGATCGCGTACTTGTTGCCACCGTGCAATTTCAAGTTGACGTATGCTGTCTTCAGTACTAGTCGGCTTTTTGCAAATTGCTCTTCAATCATTTTTGAAGACCTGATGACAGTCGACGTCTTGCCGATACCAGCTATGCCCACCACCTGCAGCACAGTCAACGGGAACCTGTCAGTATCTTCTGCCGCGTCAGAAAACACATGCACTATTTGTTGTATTTGGGCCTGGCGGTGCGGCAGCTCCTCAGGCAGGTACCGTGGTGATAGTTTTGACTTGTCGCGGAAGACCACGCTTTCAGACATTTCCAGCTAATTTGAATACGGGTAGCTCGTCAATATATACCTGAATAGAATTTAATACCTAGAAACCGCTACCGGCATTGAACGCATGAGCAAGTTTGTCAGGACCGACCTTGGCATAAAGCGCCTCGTGGACAACTCGTTCAAGGCCATAGATGAAGGCGCGTACGAGACAACGCATTCATTCACACACGACGCGATAAGCATCAAAAAAGCGATTACCTTGTGCCCACATTCACCGCTTATCACCGAAATGAAGTTCTCGTCTCCTTCGCAAGGCAAGATAAGGAGCAAGGCGCCGCCGGCAGAAATCGCGACTACCATGATAGAATCAGGCGCAATCGGCCTGTCAGTCTTGACACAGCCCTATCTCTTCGACGGTTCGATTGAATACTTGGCGACTATTAGAAAGGCTGTAAGCGTACCTCTGCTCATGAAGGACATCACTGTCAGCACTGTCCAGATCGATGCGGCCAAAAAAACCGGCGCAGACTGCATCTTGCTTATCAAGACTGTCTTTGATCAGAACCTGGCTGAAGAAAGCATGGAAAAACTCGCAGAATATGCAAAAAAGAAGGGCCTGCAGGTATTGGTCGAAGTTCACACAGAGCAGGAATTTGGTGAAGTGATAAAAGCAAAGTATAGCCTCGTTGGCATCAATAACCGCAACCTTGACAACCTGAAGGTAGATATTGCAAACACCGAGCGTCTACTCAAAAAGTGCGCAAAGGGAAAGAGCCTCATAGTAAGTGAGAGTGGGATTTCAAAACCTTCAGACATACAGTACCTAAAAAAAGTCGGCGCGGATGCGTTCTTGGTCGGCACGAGCATAATGGAGACAGGCGACATAGGCGCCAAGGTGGCCCAGCTATACAACTCTCTGTGATTGCGAATCGCTTAATACCCCTTCTCTGCTACAGGATTCACTATCAATACATGCTGGGCAATTATCCAGTAGGCGGCAAATTCGGCAGGTACGGGGGCAAGTATATGCCAGAAACACTTTTTCCTGCAATCGACGAGCTGGAATCCGCCTACGAAAAATATAGGAACGACCACGAGTTTCAAAAGGAACTTTCATCCTATCTGACTGAATACGCCGGCAGGCCGACTCCGCTCTACTTTGCAAAGAACCTGACAGAGCACGCCGGAGGCGCCAAGATTTACCTAAAGCGCGAAGACCTATTACACGGCGGCGCCCACAAGACGAACAACACCCTCGGGCAGGCGCTCTTGGCAAAAAAGATGGGCAAGAAGAGGATAATCGCAGAGACCGGCGCGGGTCAGCACGGTGTTGGCACTGCAATTGCCTGCGCAGTTCTCGGGCTTCCTGCAGAGATTTACATGGGAGCAAAGGACGTCGAGCGGCAAAAGCTAAATGTCTTCCGCATGAAGCTTCTTGGTGCAAAGGTGCATACCGTTCAATCCGGAAGTAAGACACTAAAGGACGCGATCAATGAAGCAATCCGGGACTGGATCGCCAACGTAAAAACGACCTATTACCTCATTGGCTCGGCGGTGGGCCCGCACCCTTACCCTATGATAGTAAGGGACTTTCAAAGTGTTATTGGTCATGAAATAAAACAGCAGATGCAAGAGTTTGAAGGCAGGCTGCCTGATGTTGTGGTTGCATGCGTGGGCGGAGGAAGCAATGCAATCGGCTCGTTCTACCCATTTATTGACGACACGGACGTCATGCTGTGCGGAGTGGAGGCAGGGGGTGAAGGCATCAAGTCTGGGAAGCACTCCGCCACGCTTGCCGCGGGCTCTGAAGGTGTGTTGCACGGAATGTTCACTTACTTGCTGCAGGACGAGTGCGGACAGGTAATAGAGACTCACAGCATATCTGCAGGCCTTGATTACCCCGGCGTGGGACCCGAGCACGCGATGCTAAAGGTTACAAAGCGGGCCAGGTATGTCACTTGCACAGACGATGAAGCCGTTCAAGGTTTTCTCACGCTCTCAAGGCTTGAAGGGATAATCCCCGCGCTGGAACCGTCACATGCAATTTCCTACTCGATGGAACTTGCAAAGGAAATGGACAAAGATGACATCATAGTAGTCACCCTTTCCGGGCGCGGCGACAAGGACGTTCAACTTGTTCAGGACTATCTTGATAAGTCCAACGGTGCGAAAAAGAAGAAGGAAAAGCATGCTAAATAGAATCGCCGAAAAATTTGGGGAGCTGGCAAGAAAGCGCGAATGCGCCCTTGTTTGTTATGTCGTCGCAGGCTATCCTACTACCAAGACCTCGCGGCAAGTGATCGACGCTCTGGTGAAAGGCGGCACCGACGTTATCGAGATTGGAATTCCATTCTCAGACCCGATAGCCGATGGACCCACGATACAGGCTGCATCGAACAGCGCGCTCAAGCAAGGCATTACGCCGGAAAAGGCGTTGCAGCTTGCAAAAAGTATTAGGAAAAAATATCCTACATTGCCGCTGCTCGCAATGACCTACTCGAACATCCTTGTCCATGCAGGCGTAGAAAAATTCATGGGGCAAGCCAAGTCATGCGGTATTGACGGCTTTATCCTGCCAGACATGCCTATAGAAGAGGCGGAAGCATATTCAGCGGCAGCTTCAAAACTTGGTCTTGCAACTGTATTCCTTGCTTCACCCAATACGCCTGGGACAAGGCTACAGAAAATAGTTGACAGCACTACAGGATTTCTGTACCTCGTCTCTGTATTTGGCACAACTGGCGCCCGGAAGTCGTTTGAAGATTATACCCTGAATGCAGTGAAGAATGTCAAGCAGGCCACTGGCGATAAAGTGCCGGTGGCGGTAGGCTTTGGCATAAGCACGCCGGCGCATGTCAAGTTTATGAGAAGAGCAGGCGCTGACGCAGTCATTGTTGGCAGTGCGATTATAGAAAGGATGGCAAAATCATCGGGCAAGAAGATGTCTAAGGAGGTGGATGAATTCGCCAAGTCGATGAAGAAAGCCTGTAGAATGCCTTAACGGTACTTCTCATTCTTGAAGTTACGGCCCTTGCAACCAGTAATCCCCTTTAATTCGGTGTTCGAGTACATTCTTACTTTCTGTTATTATTCGATGTTTTGAACTAATGATCAAATGAGTCTTCTGATCGAAGAAGAACAAATGACTGAGGGAGTGCCGGTGTGCGGCGCAAACCTGTCGTCACCAGTAGTCGACACTGCATACTACATTGATGAAGTACATTACAGAATAGGAAACAGGATGTACATTGAGAATGCAGACTAGAAAGAGCTCGCAGGTTCCAGAAATCGATGAAGATCGGGATCTAGAGCTGGAGAACATCGTAGGGAACCTAATGATAGCACAGTACCAAGTAGACAAGCTGCGCTCCAGGCTGAGCGAACGGGTCGGAGGATATGGCTCCGCCAACAACAAAAAGGGATCAGCGCACATTTTCAAGCATAATGACAAGTGGTACAAGGTCACGGTTCGAGTCGACGAAATGGCGATAAGCCAGCGCGACATTTCCGAAGACATTAAGTAGTGTGCGCTAACCAACGCACAGCTTTTTTCTCATATTATTCTGGGGTGACGATGCCGGAGTGATCCTTTGCAAAAAGCATGTTGTTCAGCGTAACCTGAAACTTCGCGCCGCGGTGTTCCACAATAACTTCAATGTCGTCAAGCGAATCAGACACCGCTGCTCCTTCAAATCTTTTTATTACGACATGGATCGACTCGTGAGATATTAGGGCCTCAATAAAAGGCTCGATCAACTGGAAACTTCCGGCGTCGGCCTTGGCGTCCCGCGCCGACTGAATGATGAGCATGGTTTCTTCATGGTACGTGAAATACGCAGGCGACTCGTCAATTGCACACGCCAGCGCAAAGTCGTTAATCATGAACGATCAAGATAGGCGCTGAAAAATTAATCTTTTTCACCGTAAAGCAGCTTTAGTTCTTCAAAGCTCAACTTTGATCCTGCTTCTAGTTTCTTCCTTGCCTCTTCCCTTACTTTGAAAAGCGCGTCACTTGGCAGGTCGTAGCCGTATTCTTCGCGCTGTTTCTTCCTCATCTCTGACATAGCGTCAAGACGTTCGTTTATAGCATCCAACTCCATTGCGATGTCGCTATACTTGCTCAGATGCAGTTCGCGCTCCGGCGCCAACTTTCTTTTTGCATCGTACAGTTTATCCAGCGTGCCGTTTATCTCTGATATCTTTGTCCTGAGCGAATCGCGTTCTTCGTCAAGCTGCCTTATGGCGGCATTGATGCTTCCAGATTCCTCCATCAACCGTGAGAACTGCTTCTTTATCGTGCGGATTGCCTTGGTAGCCTCAATCTTCATTGACGCTTCCTTTACCCTTGACAAGATCTCGCTCTTTTCACGCTCACTCCTGTAATCCTTTGAGTCTACAAGAGCTTGGTTCTTCTGGGCT
>DAOL01000025.1:0-6855 GCA_002501845.1 Nitrososphaera sp. UBA217 | reverse complement strand
GTCTGCGGGTACCTACCCAAGAAGTAATACGGGTCTTTCATGAGGTAAGAACAAATTTGTTCTACCATGCAAACCGTATTACTACAGACGCAACAAACCTTACAGACGACGACCAAATTCATCAGATTCGCGAGAATACAGATTTTCAGGCTGAGTCACGCCATAACTTACCTTGCTTTTGTCTAGCTTGTCTGTCATAATTCGTGCGTGTTTTGCGATACTAGAGACGGCGAGTAAAAAAGTTCTATAAGATTATGCATCAGTCGCGGGTGTATCTAACGGGGCATAGTCTGACCAATCAAATTCACCCTTGATACAAATCGAAAAGCCGTCTTCAAGGTCGCAGCAGTCGCAACGCGCCGATATGCAATCATAGCGTACGTCATGCTCACAGTTTTTGCATTTGCAGCGCACATAGTCGGCAGTTTGTTTCGAAAATGAGCTTGCGAACGCTGACGAGTGCACTTCTAAACTTAGTTTAGAAAAATAACTACAATTGTGTTGTGCCCAAAACTCGAAAGGTACGATTTTGTAAAATGCAATAATAACGCAAAGGCGGTTTTTTTTATCAGCGTTATTAAAAAAATGAACCAAAACAGCCGGCGGCTTGAATTGTTTTATAACATTGTTCTAAGAACATTAATTTTAGCTTTAACGGAGTGCCAACAAGGCTTTTCTCGACCTGAAATTTTCAGGTAGGGGGTATAAAAGACAAAGCTTATCGACGTTTAGTATTTAATCATNNAAGCGGCATTTTCGAGATCGCTTTTCCTTCGTGACAGATGCCGATTTCTGGACTTACCATCGCAGGTAGCTGCAACAATTTCCAGCAAACAGGATGCGGCGGGACGAAGCTTTTGTTCGATTTTACGTTCAATATTGGCCTATTTTATCCTCATGAGCGTTGGCTTTTTCAATTTGACGGCTGAATTTTCTCAAGTTTGGGCTTGTTTTGCGCTGTTTAAGCGCAAAACAAGCGTGCATAGAGCTATTCTTATATCCAAGCGCGCAAAACCTACGCCTGTTGGCAACTGTAGGATATTGTGTAAAATGTAAAGCAAAGAGGGAAATAAAAGGAGAAAGGCAGATAACCATGAAGAACGGCCGTCCGGCTACAACTGGAACATGCACGGTCTGCGGGACCAAGATGTTCAAGATCGGTGGCGGCGGAGGCGCAAAGCCCAAGGCCAAGAAGGCTACTGCCAAAAAGAAGGGAAAAGGCAAGAAGAGAAAGTGAAACTGCGCGGGGTCTAGGCCAGCTCCTAGGCACCTTTTTTATGTTTCAAGTTTTGTTGTTGCATACCCCCTCCCCCACCGGTGCATCACTTATTATATACTTCCTTAAAAAAGGAAGACATAATGGGTAATTCGGCAAGAAATGTGGCGGAATTGGAAATAGAGGATATTGAAGGAGTCGGGCCAACCACTGCGCGCAAAATGAAGGAAGCTGGAATAAGTTCTGTGATGGAGCTCGCCACTGCCGTGGCAGACGAGCTCGCTACAGACCTTGGCGGCTCGAAAGAGACCGCTGCCACCTTCATTATGGCAGCACAAAAGCTGCTGAGAGAAAGTGGCGTGCTGGACAACGAATTCACTACAGCGGACGTCGAGCTTGAAAAGAGAAAATCTTTGTTGCGCTGTAGCACAGGAGCAAAAGCCCTTGACGAACTGTTGCTTGGCGGCATAGAAACACAGGCAATTACCGAGTTTTACGGAGAATTTGGAAGCGGCAAGTCGCAGATATGCCACACATTATGCGTAACTGCGCAGCAACCAGTAGAAGCAAGCGGGCTTGGCGGCGGTGTAATACTCATAGACACTGAAGGTACGTTCAGACCTGAAAGGGTCGATCAGGTGGCGAGGGCAAGAGGTCTGAATCCTGAGGAGGTTCTGAAGAAGGTGACGATATGCAAAGCATACAATAGCAGCCACCTTGAGCTGATAGTCAAGTCGATAGGCAAGTACATCGACGACTTTAAGGCCAAGATGATAATAATCGACAGCATCATTTCGCTCCACCGCGCCGAGTTTGCTGGCCGCGGCACATTGGCCGACAGGCAACAGCGCCTTAACGGCATAATGCATAAGCTGGTAAGGATAGCCGAGATCTACAACGTCGCAATCATCATCACGAACCAGGTCCAGTCTACGCCGGATACGTTCTTTGGTGACCCCACCAAGCCGGCAGGCGGAAACGTAATCGGCCACGCATCGACCTACAGGGTGTACCTGCGCAAGGCCGGCAACGACAGGATTGCTAAGATAATCGATTCGCCGTACCACCCATACTCTGACGTCAGGTTCACCGTGAACGAAAAGGGCATCGACGATATCGAGTCAGAGGCGCCCAAAAAGAAATTGGCAAGACAAAAAGATGACGACTAGGTTAGAGAAACTTTTTTTCTATCTCTTTTAGTTTTTCCGGATCGCCACAGTATTTTATCAACTGCAATAGCTTGTCCTGCGCTTTCCCGCTCTTTATTGCCTCTCTTGCAATTTCGACGCCATCCTTGAAATCCTGTGTAATTTTGCTTACCACCAGCGCGGCGGCCGCGTTAAGAACTACGATATCTTGCTTTTCCCTAGCAGCCTTGCCGTAAATTGATTGCAGTGTGTTCTTGATCGATTCTTCCTTCGAGTTCACCACCAACTGCTCGGGCCTGGCAACCTGCATTCCTACTACCCTTGGGTGGAGGCGTATCCTCTTCGTCTGTCTGTCGCCTGACACCCACAGGATATCGTTTTCGCAAGTGTTTGCCAGTTCGTCGAAGCCATCATGCGCGTGGACTATCATCGCTTCATTAATGTGGCCTTGGCAGACCTGGGCAAAGATCTCAAGAAGTGCCGGCTCAAAAACACCAATCACCTGGCCGGAAATATTGGTACAGGGGTTGCTCAGCGGACCAACCATGTTGAACATTGTCCGAATTCCAACGGTATTTCTTGCGGCCGCGACGTGCTTCATCGACGGGTGATACAGCGGGGAAAACAGGAAACCGATCCCTACATTTTCAATGCACGACTGCACTTTGGCCGGTGGGGCGTTTAGGTCAAGGCCGATGTATTCGAAAAAATCTGCGCTTCCGCAAAATCCGGACACCGACCTGTTGCCATGCTTCGCAACCCTAGCGCCCGCAGCAGAGGCCACTAGGGCGGCTGCTGTGCTGATGTTAAACGACCGGATAGAGTCGCCGCCAGTACCACAGGTGTCGATCAGCGGACCATGAATATCTGGAGTTATCTTTATCGTCTGCTTTTTCAACGAAAGCATCATCGACCTCAATTCCTCAGCCGTCTCGCCCTTCATTGCAAGGGCAACGAGGATCGCGGCTATGGTTGCGTCAGATATGCTCCCGCCAAGTATCGCTTCAAGCACTTGGGAAATTTCCTTTTCTGACAGGTTCGTCCTTGCAACGAGCTTCTTTATTGCGGGGCGCAGATCAGACTGCCCGCTCATCTTTTCACCATTGTTATAAAGTTCTGAAGCATCTTGCGTCCCTCGCNNAAGGCATGAACTATTCCCTGGTGTCCAAGGCAGACGCCAAGTATCGGCGTTTTTTGTCCAATTTCTCTAATAACGTCTGTACAGACGCCGAAGTACTTTCGATCGGCAGGGTGACCGGGACCCGGAGATATCACTATTCCATCAGGGTTCATTGCCCTAACTTGTTCCACTGTTATCTTGTCGTTTCTGACTACTATCGGCTCTGCACCAAGTTCGCCCAATATCTGCGCAATATTGTACACGAACGAGTCATAGTTGTCGATGACAAGGATTTTCATTCAAAACCCTCCACTCGAGAGTAGATACTCAGCTAGAACGTGCTGGTCCGTGCCAAAAATGACCGCCTCTGTACAATGCTCTCCACACTTTACATGCCTTTACCGTATTTAAATTTAGTGCACTGCCACAAAAACAATGAAAAATTTAGGAATATATATAATGCATAGAAACAATTTAGAGCTTGCTCATATCGCAAGTGTTTGGTTTTGGTCAGAGTCTTCATCAACGGCTACGGAAACATAGGCCGGCGTCTTGCTAGTGCGCTGTCAGTCGATAAAGAGATCCAGTTCATCGGCGTAGCAAAATATACTGCGGACGAAAAGGTCAAGGAAGCACTTGACAACCACTACAACGTTTTTGTCCCAAAGGCAATGATCAGCGCGTTCAAAGACGGGGGCTACAGCGTAACGGGCACAGTGGAAGAAGCGGTAAAGCAAAGCGACTTTGTAATAGATGCTGCAAAGGAAGGAGGAGGATACGACAACAAGAAGGGCCTGTACGAGCCAATGAAAAAGCCTGCGATATTTCAGGGCGGAGAAGACAGGCACGGCGAGCGTGCAGTGGCAGACATGATCCACAATTCGCGCGTAAGCTACTCAAAAGCCGCAGGCAGGTCCTACGTCATACAGGGCAGCTGCAACGTCTCAGGCATAGGGAGGATAATGCAGCCGCTGATTGAAAAGTTTGGCAGCAGGATTAAGCGCTACGACGTTGAGCTCCTAAGGCGATGGGCTGACCTTGAAGACACCAAGGCGGTCAAGGACTCGATCGAGTGGGAGAGGAATCCGCACCACCAGGACGACGTCAAGGACTTTATACCCAATGCAAACTTGTATGTTGATGCCTTCAAGGTGCCGTCTAGAATGATGCACCTGCACCAAATGTTTATTCGGTTCAGCGACCGCGCACCTACAAAGGACGAAATACTGGAATGCTTCAGAAGCGAGTTTGGAGTCGCGATAATCAGTTCGGCCAAAGGCACCGGCGACATCCGTAAGAAGGCACTTGAGCTTGGGTTTGCTCACGGCGATACCAACATGGTGCACATTCATGAGGACATCCTGAAAGTGCAGGACGACATGGTCAAGATCGCGTATTCTGACGACCAGACAGGCATGGTAATACCGGAGAACCACCTGCTACTCCAGTCCATGGTCTTCAAACGATCAAGAGAAGAGGCACTCAAGAGGACTGACGGACTCTTTCAGGTTAACAAAAAGCGCAAGATGCTAGAAGATGAATTCAAGTAGGCGCGCAGGAGCTTTTCGTGAAGAGTAATAAGCCCACGCCGGCAGCCCTATTGCAAATGAGCTTAGCGGAGCTAAATGGCTTGCTCCTATAATTCTTTCAGGTGGTAGGGAAGAATTCAAATAGCGTTTTGGGCAGTGGTATACTGCTTGACAAAGCCACAGTCGAGGAAGGAATGCGCCCTCTGCGGCATTACGCTACCGGTTGGCAGCGAGGTTAGCATTTGCGATGAATGCATGAAATGCGCCGATTGCTGCGTCGGCCTTGAAAAGATGAAGGAATAATTATTCAACCATTTTCAATGTGTCGGTTATAGTGACTATGCCCATTACGTTGCCCTTCTCGCTCACCAGTATACTCTTTGCGAACCTGACAAGCGGGATCAAAGCCTTGGCCGGCGTCGAAACGTCTACTAATGGTGGTGGTGGTTCCATCACTTGGGACACTTGCATGTTCTTTAGGTCCTTCTCGTCCTTTTCCACCATCACCTTGGCAAGACCGTCCTCTGTCAACATGCCGACAACACGGGAAGAGTCAAAGACAGGGATCTGGCTTATCGAGTTGTTCCGCATGAGGTCTATAGCCTTGTGCAGCTTCTCGTCCCTCTGTACCGATATTAGGCGACGGCTGCAGATGTCGCCAGCCTTCATCGAAGTGCGACCTTCAAGCGAACCCAGTATTTCAAAGATTTTCCTCGCGGTCTCGTAGCTTGGCTTGCATCTGCCAGACTCGATCTGGTTTATCATGGAGGTGCTGACACCTGTCAGGGCGGCCAGCTTTCTCTGGGTTATCCCGAGCCTTATTCTGGCTTGCTTGATGTATTCTAGCCTCGGCAGCATATGACCTCTACATTCTCAGCTTCGGCACATATAAGCTTGGAGTACTGCGTGAAAATTTGATAGCCTTATATTAAGTGCGGGCGAATTTTTCTTGTTCTAGTCTGGAATGGTAAACAATGACGAAAAGTGGGACTCAGTCAAGCGGTACAAGCTTACAAAGATGATAAACGAACTGTCAAGTATATCCGGCCATGGCACAGAACTTGTCACTGTTTACATTCCCCCAAGGCGACCGATATTCGATGTCATTTCGCAGCTCCGCAACGAGTCCGGCACCGCTTCAAACATCAAGTCCGATCTTACCAGAACCCACGTGCAAGATGCGCTCAGCAGGACAATTGAGCAGCTGAAACTTTTTAAGGAAACGCCAGAGAATGGGCTGGTAATATTTTGCGGTGCGATCCCAAATGACAAAGGGATTGGGAAGGAAAAGATCGAGATATATCCTATTATGCCGCCCAAGCCTGTCCAGATCAGCCTTTACCGGTGCGACGATCACTTTTGGACAGACCACCTGAAGGAAATGATGAAAGACGACAAGATCATCGGCATACTTTCCATAGACACGCAGGAAACTGGCCTTGGGATACTGACAGGCGACAGGTGGGAAGTTGTGGACACAATTACTTCGGGCGTTGCAGGAAAGCATAGACAGGGAGGCCAGTCCGCAAGGAGATTCGAAAGATTGAGGGACAACGAGCTGAATGAGTACTACCACCGGGTGGCCGATCACGTAAAGAAGGTGTTTATAGACCAGTATAACGTCAAGGGCATAATACTCGGGGGCCCAGGCCCGACGAAGGAAAATTTCTTGAAGGAGGAATATCTTGATTACCGGCTGCAAAAGAGCGTCATAGCCACCATCGACTCGTCGTACTCTGGCTCAGAGGGCGTGCGCGAGTTAATAGAAAAGGCACAGAAGGACGGCATCCTACAGGAATACCGAGTGATGGAAGAAAAGCAGCTGGTCAAGAAATTCATGGG
>DAOL01000006.1:9653-9795 GCA_002501845.1 Nitrososphaera sp. UBA217 | reverse complement strand
TAGGGATAGGCAGGATATTCCAGCTGTACAAGAGCGGCAGGCTGGACGCGGACGATGAAGTAGCAGTCACGTTTGTGCCGGAAGGTGACTACACGCTCCAGTCAGAGGCCATGATAGACATACGATACAACCTTTATCTTTC
>DAOL01000006.1:0-9539 GCA_002501845.1 Nitrososphaera sp. UBA217 | reverse complement strand
GAGGTAAGGGGCAGGTACCCCGCGCTTTCCGGCGAGATCGATTTTTTTGCAAGTTACATCGCGTCAAACAGGAAGAGCCTCAAGGAAATGGACGCCATAAGGCTAGTTGAATACCTAAAAGAGAGATATGAGTCTAAGTTGACTCTATAATCGAATTTACTTGGCTGACTAGGCTTGATATGCTTACTGGCTTTCTGATAAATGCCCTGACGTCTATTGCTGGGAACATCTTCTTGAACTCTTCGTAATAGATCTCAAATGCAGTCAGGAAGCAGACCTTGATACCGCCGTCCCTTTTCTTCAGCTCCCTGTATAGGTCAAAGCCGTTTATTTTGGGCATCCTGATGTCAATTATTATCAGATCATGATTGCCCGGCCTGAAGTTTGCAAGCGCCAACTGCGGGTCATTAAAGACATCAACCGCAAAGCCATGGAGTTCNNTTCATACCTAAATAAAATTTTCAAAGCAGTATTTTAAGCCAATGGTTTTATTTTCCAGCTGGGAGCTATACTCTTAAATCATCTATTTCTTGCTCTAAATGCATGAGAATCTACACCAAGACGGGTGACAAGGGGGAGACCGGGCTTATTGGCGGCAAGCGAGTGAGCAAGGCTGACCCGAGGATAGTCGCCTATGGTGCCGTCGACGAGCTAAACTCGAGCGTGGGCCTCGCCGGCTCGTTTTTGCGATCAAAAAAACAGTTTTCGGATCTGGTCGATGTCTTGGTCCAGGTGCAAAATGACCTATTTGTCGTCGGTTCTGATCTTGCAGACCCTTCCTTTCCAAAGGAAGGTAAGACGCGACGAACCGACGAAAAAATGGCGTCCGCGCTAGAGCCCATAATCGACGGGTTTGAATCAGAGCTAGAGCCGATCACATTTTTCATTTTGCCGGGTGGAAGCATCGAAGCGTCCCTTCTACATCATGCAAGAGGCGTGGCTCGCCGGGCTGAGACGGCCATTGTGTCACTCTCAAAAAATCAGATAATCAATCCCGCAATACTAGTCTACCTCAACAGGCTGTCAGACCTCATTTTTGTGGCCGCGCGGGTTACAAACAAGAGACTTGATGTGGCAGATGTTGCCTGGCGCAAGTANNGCATTCTGTGCACCTGATGAACACCAAGAAAGACGGCGTCAGCTGCCCTTATTGCGCATCAAGATTCAATGACAACGAAGAGCTTTCAAAGCATATAGACAGGATACATTCGGGCTCCGGGCTGCTCGAAGGCGACACGAGAAAATGGTAGACGAGCTGTCTCCTTTTTTTCATTCTGTTTTGCAATTAAAATCAGTCAGGCGCGCCGGCTGGGTTTCAAAAGTCAAAGTTAAAGATCCAGAGTCAGTTGCGGATCACACGTTTTCAATGTGTGCCATAGCGATGCTGCTGTCAGACAGGCTGGGTCTTGATACCGGCAGGGTAATGAAAATGGTGATCCTGCATGATCTGGCCGAGTCCATAGTGGGCGACTACATTCCCGGCGATGTATCAGCAAACCAAAAGATAGCAAAAGAAAAAAAGGCAATGAAGTCAATCCTGTCAGACCTGCCCAAAACAATAAGGGCAGACTATGAAAAGATCTGGTTTGAATACTTGCAGAACAGGACTAACGCTGCAAAATTTGTCCACAGGATAGACAGGCTGGAAATGGCGTTGCAGGCCAATCAGTATGCAAAGCAGGGCTATGCTGGCAAGTTGCTTGCGCCATTCTTTGAATCTGCAAGAACAGCCATTGGTGATGAAGGCGATGTTGTAAGCGAAATCCTAAAATCTTTAAAGCCCAATCCAGCTAAAAAATAGCAATGCAGTATTTCATGGCTCTCAAGATGGGGGAAAAGCGTGTGAAGGCAGCAAAAGAACTCTTGACGCGCTACGCAGGTCACGCAATGCCCGCCCTTGCACTAAAGGACAACAAGGACAACAAGTGGGAGCCAGTGGGAGAAGAGACACTTTATGCCATAATCAGGGAAGATGCCGGCTACATGATCGCATTTTGCGACAGAAATGGCATCGCAAAATCAATTGCCCAGTGGTTTTCAGAGGACGTAAAAAATGACATTATAGCAAGAATAAAGGTGGAGCAGAACATGGAGGAATATTTCGGCAAGCTCTCGCTCCCAATATAGCTTTTATACTGAAATAGGCATAGCAGCATAATCTTGGCAGACAAGTTTGAGCTGGAAATCGAGGTGAGGGGACACCTAATCGATTCTATGATACTGACGAGAATATTCGACAGCATCATGGATCTTCAGGGCGATTTTCAGGTACTCGAGTTTACAGTGGGCAAGAAAAAGGGCGACCCGAGCCATGCAAGATTGCTTGTGAAGGGCAAGAACAAGGAACACCTTGAGAGCATCCTAGAGCAGGTGTACCGCGAGGGCGCCCAGCCCGTGACAGTCCAGGAAACAAGGCTCGAGCCTGCTCCTAGGAACATGGTTATGCCTGACGACTTTTACAGCACTACGAATAACGCGACACAGGTCTACTACGGAGGCCAGTGGATAGATGTGCAGAACATGATGATGGACAAGTGCATCGTGGTAGACATCCGGCGTAAGACGGCCGAGTGCAAGATGGTGCGCGATATTGTCAAGGGCGACATGGTTGTCATTGGCGAGCAGGGAGTAAAGATAATTCCACTGGAACGTCCCCGGGAGGGCGTCGACATTTTCCAGTTCATGAGCAGCGCGAGCTCTAGCGAGCGCCCTACCCCGCACATTGCGCGCAAGGTTGCAAGCGACATTTACAATACAAAAAAAGAAGGTGGCAAGATAATCGTTGTGTCCGGCCCGGTGCTTGTGCATTCTGGTGCGGCTGAAGCTCTTGCGAACCTTATCAGGATGGGCTACATTGATGGCGTGCTTGCAGGAAACGCGCTTGCGGTGCACGACGTTGAAAACGCGTTGCTTGGCACATCGCTTGGAATGCGCGTCAATGACGGCACGCTTGCAGTAAGGGGCCACCGCAACCATATGGAAGCCATCAACGAGGTCTTCAAAGCCGGCGGATTGAAGGCTATGGTGGACAAGAAAATCTTGAAAAGTGGTGTGATGTACGAGTGCATAAAGAACAACGTGCCCTATGTGCTTGCAGGTTCCATCAGGGACGATGGTCCGCTCCCGGATGTCGTCACAGACGTCGTAGAAGCCCAGCGCAAGTACAAGGAAATAATCAAAGGAGCTAATATGGTGTTGATGTTCTCAACTATGCTCCATTCGATAGCTGTAGGCAATATGCTGCCTGCTTCAGTCAAGGTGGTTGCAGTCGACATTAGCCAGCCGGTAGTTACAAAACTCATCGACAGAGGCACGGCCCAGGCAATTGGGATCGTAACAGACGTCGGGGCTTTCCTGCCCATCGTCGTGGATCATCTCAAACATTTAGTCAAACAAAAATGACTATATAGGACATGTATAATCGGTAATCAAACGCTATGTTTCCACATTCCGATATAATACCGGAGAATAAATGAGAAAATGTCATCGCTGTTCGGCATATCGGAAAGAATAGTCAGCCAGAAAGGATCAGGAGCACACGTCGTAGTGGGATTGATAATCCTGATAGTTGGAGTAGCAGTAGGCCTGTCGGTGGAAAACAACGCCATAGTGTACGCAGCGATTGTCATCGGACTGGCCATAATAATCTCGGCCTTCCTGATGATAATCAAGCAGTACGAGCGGGCTATAATACTACGACTTGGCAGGTACCACAGGCAGGTCGGACCGGGCGTTCAGACAAGAATACCATTTGTGGATGGCGTCCTCGTAGTAGATGTAAGGGAAAAGGTGAGGGAATTCAAAGCAGAGCGGATGCTTACCAAGGACAACGTGCCGGTGACAATAGATGCAATCCTGCGCTACCGGATAATTGAGGACCGCGCCAGAGACGCTATACTTAACGTGGAGAACTTTAACCAGATGATCCAGCAGGTTTCGCAGACGACGCTGCGCAACAACATCGGTTCTTCAGTGTTCCAGGACATCCTGTCAAAAAGGGAAGAAGTAAACCAACATATCAAATCCGTTATTGCAGGTGAAGCGAGCAACTGGGGAATTGAGGTGACAGGCGTAGAGATCCGTCAGGTGATAATCCCACAGGAGCTTGAAGCTGCGATGTCAATGCAGGCTCAAGCGGAGAGGGAAAAGAGTGCGAGGGTTACATATGGCGAATCAGAAGTGCTGGTCGCAAAGCAGTTTGAAGAAGCGTCTAGGGTGTATGCGGACAATCCAATGGCGTACGCGCTAAGGCAGGCCAACATGCTGTACGAGTCGATAAAGGTGCAAGGCAGCACCATTGTCATGGTTCCGTCAGAGACTCTCAACTCGATGGGATTTGGCAACCTAGGAATGACGCTGGCATACTTGGAAAGCACAAAAAAGGCNNCAGTGGCTCGACTTTGACAAGGCAAATATTGAAGCTGTACCTGAATCGCCTGGCGTCTGCGTTATGCACGCAAGCATGAAGATACTATACATCGGAGCAGGCCGGAACATACGCCGGGAGCTGCTGGACCAGCTCTCAGACCCATGCACCGGCAAGGCCAAGCGCTTCCGTTATGTAGCGACACCTGCGTTTGAAAGCGTAAAAGAGCAACAGGTAAAAGAATACATGAAGAACCACGGCAAGCTGCCGCCTTGCATGGATCAAATACCCCATGACGCCTATTAAGAAACATCTAGAGGGCGCACGTCCTACCACGCGTCATTACCATGAATGAACGCTGACATGAAAGAAAAGATGATTAGGCTTCATTCAGCCTTGTGTGTATCATCTCTAGGGCGGCATTAGGGTCTGCCCTACCCTTTGTCAGTTGCATAACCTTACCGAGCAAAAAGTTAGCCGCATTGGGGTTATGCTTTGCGTCCTGAACGGCTGCCTGCTCTGACTTGAAGACAATCTCGACTGCTTGTGCAAGAGCCCCGGCATCGTCTATCTTGCCGGCCTCTGTCTTTTTAGCTACTTCAGAGGGCATTTCACCTGTCCTGACTATTTGGCCCAGAATCTGCTTGGCAGTAGCCCTGTTTATCATGTCCTGATCGACCAGCTTTGCTAGGTCCGCGATATGCTCCGGCCCAATTTTTAGCCCTAGAAACAGCGACCGTTCCTGCTCTTTTTTCCGCTCATCCACAAAGCTCATCAGATCGGTGACTATCCAATTTGCGATCTCCTTTGGTGATGAATATATCTCGATCGCTGATTCGAAAAAATCTGCCATATGCTTGTTGTCAATGAGCACCTGAGCGACGTGGGCTGAAATGCCGTACTTTGAAACGAATCGTTCCTTGCGGGCGTCTGGCAGCTCTGGCATTGATTGCCTTAAAGATGAAACAAACTCGGTTCCAAGCACCACTGCCGGTACGTCAGGTTCCGGGAAGTAGCGGTAGTCCTGCTCCTCTTCCTTTGACCTTGATTCTTTCGTCACCTTCCTTGCGTCATCCCAGTGGCGCGTCTCCGACCTGACTTCTATGTCGCGTGAAGCCATGGTTCTCTGCCTAGTGATCTCGTAACGCACTGCCTTTTCCGCATCGGCAAACGAGCTAACATTCTTGATCTCGACTCTGTTGCCGCCTCCCACGGAAACGTTAGCATCGCAGCGCACCGAGCCTTCCAGCTTTGTATCACACAATCCAAGGTGCTCTATTATTGAAGTTATCTTGTCAAGGAACAGCCGGACTTCCTTTGGGTCTGCAAAATCCGGTTCGGTCACTATCTCGACCAGCGGGACGCCAGCTCTGTTATAATCTATCAAGGCGTAAACACTCGCCTCCATGCTGCCGCCCTCGTANNTAAGCGTTGTACTGCGTCAGCTGAAAGTTCTTGGGGAGATCGGGGTAAAAGTAGTTCTTGCGGTAGAACGCGATCTCGTCAGGGACCTTGCAGTCAAGTGCGAACGAGATCATTCCGGCAAATTCCACAGCCTTTTGGTTCACGAGCGGGAGCGTGCCAGGCAAACCCGAGCATATTGGACAAATGTTTGCGTTTGGGGCTTTGCCCCGGTAATCGCAGCTGCATCGGCAGAACAGCTTGCTCTTGGCGCCTGTCAGCTGGCAGTGGATTTCAAGCCCTATCTTGGTCTCCATTACAAGTCGGGGCTCCTCTGCACCTTGGCCGCCTGCTCGAACAAGTATGCCGCATCCAGCATTGTCTGCTCCTGGAATTCGTCTGCCATTATCTGCAGGCCGACGGGCAGCCCGTCGGTAAAGCCGGCAGGCACCGACATTGCCGGCATCCCCGCAAGATTTGCCACCACGGTGTTAATGTCGACAAGATACATCCTGAGAGGGTCGGCTATCTTTTCACCTATCTCGAATGGGAGTATCGGCATCGTGGGTCCTATGAGGATGTCGTATTTCTTGAAAAGCGCCTTGAGCTCTCGCTTGATAAGCGAGCGCACCTGTTGGGCCTTCAGGTAGTACTTGCCGTAATATCCTGACGACAACACATACGAGCCGACAATTACCCTTCTCTTGACCTCCTCGCCAAAGTTGCTGCGCGCCTTGGCAAAGTAGCTATTCCACTCATAGCCTTCCGGGTCAAGATCAAATCCATAGCGGACGTTATCATAGCGCGCTAGGTTGCTGCTCGCCTCTGCCATTGCAATGGTATAGTACGACGCAAGGGCGTATTGAACAGACGCAAGCGATGTTTCTTCGCACCCGCACCCTTGTTTTGCCAGCGTATCTGCTGCTTTGTGGATCACCTTTGCGACTCTTGGCTCGGCGCCTTCAATGAACTCTCTGACAAAGCCAACGCGTAGGCCTTTTCTTTGCCGCAATGAATGTGCAGGCTTGCCGCCCACTGTAGTGTGATCGTTTTCGTCGGCCCCGGCAATCGCGTTCAGCACTAACACAACGTCCGAAACCGTCCTGCCGATAGGCCCTATCTGCTCTATGCTGTTTGCGTACGAAACTAGCCCGTACCTGCTTATCAGACCGTAAGTCGGCTTAAGCCCGACTGTGGAGCAAAAACTGGCCGGGCAGCGTACCGAGCCTCCGGTATCCGACCCGAGCGATACCGTGCATTCTAGCGCGGCCACGCTCGCCGCGCTTCCGCCGGACGATCCCCCAGGCACCCTGCTGACGTCCCATGGGTTCCTCGTGGCTCCATATCTGCTAAATTCTGTCGTGGATCCCATTGCAAACTCATCAAGGTTCACCTTGCCGATTACTATCGCGCCGACGTCGCGCAGCCTCTTGACCACGGTTGCGTCGTATGGCGGTACAAATGTTTCCAGCATCTTTGAGGCGCACGTGGTTTTGATCCCTTTTGTGCAAATATTGTCTTTGATGCTTACCGCGACGCCGGCAAGCGCACCGACCTGCTCGCCATCCCTTATCTTCTTGTCTATTACTCGGGCCTCGTCAAGTGCCTCCTTACTAACGCTCACAAACGCGTTTACTTTGGGTTCTACCTTTTCGATCCTTTCCAATAGCTGGTAGATATATTCCTCGGCTGAAAACTCCCTGCCTTTGACGCCTGCGGCAACCTGCCGGGAGTCAAGGGTGTAGAGCGCCAATTCAGACCATCCTCGGCCCTTTCACAAAGCCGTCTTTCCTGTACTTTGTTCCAAGCACGTTGCCTTCAAAACCTGCCGGTTCATCCGGCCGCAGGTCTGAAAGTCTTTTCTTGGCAACGATCGGCTTGACATGCTCTAGCTGTATGTTGTCGAGCTTGTCTAGGTATTTGATGATCTCTTCAATTTGCAACGTGTAGCGCTCGAGCTCGTCGTCTGAAAGGTCGATCCTTACAAGCCAGCTAAGGTGCTTTACTTCCTCTTTAGTCACCATTACGGTGTCAGCCTGTCTATATCTCTTGGATAAAGAGTCGCGTCGCGGATGTTTTCAACTTTGGTCAACGCCATCATGAGCCGCTCTAAGCCAAGGCCAAAGCCGGCATGTGGTGGGACACCATAGTCGAACACTCGGAGGTGGTATTCAAACGCATCCAGCTTTAGTCCCTGTTTTTTCATGCGCTCCACCAGCTGGTCCTTGCGGTTTATTCTTGTGCTGCCAGATGAAATTTCGAGAGCGGCAAACATCAAGTCAAACGACTCGCATACCCTGCCGCCATCAGCTGCATCAGGCTTGACATAGAAGGGCTTAGTTGAAGTCGGCCAGTCTATGATAAAGTAAAAACCGTTCAGGCGATCATCCTGCAGACTCTTCATCACATGAGGCGAGATGTCATCACCCCACTGGATCCTCTCGCCGGCCTCTTGCAGTTTATCAATGAGATCGGAATAGGTGTACTTTGGGAACGGCAGCTCGACGGCAGGGAGCTGGAGCTCCAAGAATTCCAGGTCATCCGCGCTCCTCTCCTTTATGGTTTCGACGATGTTAACTATCATGCGTTCCAAAAGCGACATCACGTCGTTGTAGTCTACGAACGCGCGCTCAACATCTATTGATATCGCCTCCGACAGGTGGCGGTTTGTGCGCGAAGGCTCGGCCCTAAAAATGGGCCCAATTTCGAAGACGCTCTCAAATGCCATCGTCAACTGCTCCTTGTACAGCTGCGGGCTCTGAGCAAGGAACGCCTCCTTGTCGTAGTAGAATATGGGAAATAGGGCCGCTCCTCCCTCTGTCGCCGTTGCTATCATTTTTGGCGTGTTTACTTCAATGAATTTCTGTCTTGCAAGGAACTCTCTGACAGAGTTGAGCACGGTCTGGCGTATGCGAAATATCGAGCCTAGATAGTTGCGCCGGAGGTCGACTGCGCGAAGGTCAAGTCTTGTGTCAATGCCTACAGTCGACGACTTGCCCTGAGTCATGAAAGGTGCCGCCTTTTTGGCTATTGAAAAAGCCCTGATCTCTGCAGGCACCACTTCTGCTCCGTTTGGAGCCTTTTCTTGTGGCCTTACCTTGCCGCGTACGCCGATAGAGCTGTGCTCCTTGACCTCTCTGGCCATTTCAAAAAGCGGATCGCTGCACTCACCCTTTTTCACAGTAATTTGTATTTCGCCGTGCATGTCCTTCAATATGATAAACTGAATATTGCCGTGATCTCTTACACTAGTGACCCAGCCCATCACAACTACTTCGCCATCTCTGACGGATGGATTTATTTCAGAGGAATAGTGTGTCCTCCGCCAGTGTCCAAGATCTTGTTCCTGAAGCATTTCTCCCAATTGAGTAAATGCTTGTACTGAAGAGGTTAATTTAACCTTACCAGCATCAGTGGTCTTCGGTGATGCAGATGTATTTTCTGATTATGTCGATCAATTGCGGGTTCAAGATTTGTAGTGTGATAATAGGAACCAATCTGCAGGTTAACGCATGACCTCGTTTGCGATCCTGTCTAATATGTTGCTGACAACTTCCTTCTTAATAACGCCGGTGACAAAGTGGGGCTTACCTCCGCCGCGACCTTCGGCGCCTACAAACTGCCCGAATAGTTTGTTGCAGTCGATTCCTGCTATCATTTCATTTCGCGCAAGCACTATATTTGCCGTCTCGCCGCTGACATTTGCAACCAGAACTACCGTGTTTGCATCGGCAATCTTTTCTCCCGCAAATTCCTGCAACTGATCGTCTGC
>DAOL01000018.1 GCA_002501845.1 Nitrososphaera sp. UBA217 | reverse complement strand
AGAAGTTTTTTTCTCATCAATTTTCTTTTGTTGTCTTGAAGTATACCGCCTGACAATCTCCTTATCAATCTCCTCATTCTTGATCTGCTCTCCTCTTCTCCCGGGCGTTTTCATTCCTTGCTGCTTTACCTCAATTCGTTCAACATCCAAATCAGTATCTCTGCCACCATGCTTCTTCTTTTTTAGCTCGTCAGAATACCTTTGTCTGAATTGCTTTTCATCCTCGGAATCCTCAACCATGAAGCAATAGTAGAGTTATGGGTATAAAACTTCATAGGAGCGGCGGTTTGAGATTGTATCAGCTGCTCCTTCGTGGGTTCATCGTCCTTTAACAAGTACCTGTCATGAAGCTGCCTGAAATAGACCTGGAGGAACTCGAGAAGCTCAAGGAACAGAACTTTCGGGAGAGGCTTGAATTTCAGGACAGATATGTGCGCTGGTTAAAGGCGACAGGCAACATAAAAGTGGAGTTCAGCTCAAAAAGCAGTAGTAAACAGAAAATCTACAGGCTCGAGCCGCCATGATCTTGGCAGGTTGGCTGCGCTAAAAACGCGGCATGCTAGACATCATGGGGCAAAGACCCTGAAGCGCCTCTGATGCTTAAAAATGATGGCAGCAAGCAATTCCATACATAATATCGCGACAGCATAGATCCGTTGGAATTCGACTGATATCTTCGTCAATGACTGCTATTCTATTGTTGATTGTGTTCCATACAAATCAAAAGACATGGTTTTTTGTATTCATCTGAAGATTTAATATAAATCTAGTTGGACACAATCAAGCACTGGAACCGCATCACAAACGGATCATGTATATAGCAGAACGACCATCTGGATGCCATGAACATCATTACTGAAGAGTATGATTCGCCAGTAATGGCAAAGACATGCGGATGTAAACCGAACAAGAGGAAAGTTACCTACTCATTCTTGAGCGAATCTCATAGTTTATGCCTTGACAGGAAGGATCTTATCAATGCCCAGCTTGAAGCATGCAACAAGCTTATCAAATACGCAAGTGACGAAGATGACAGGAACGCGGTGGAGAAGGAAATCAACGAGCTGAGAATGACCCTTGACCTTATGACCTGACACCAGGGATAGCGCACATTCTTACCATACCTAGGCCCGAAATTTGAAGCATGCACCAAAGCTCAGTTGACGAATAGTACTTGTACAAGAATGTCCGCCGAGCCGCAAAAGCCAGTCTTATCGGGGATTAGTGACTTCTCGCGAAATCTCGAGTTAAGCTCCCTTTATATTATAGAAGAACACAGCTTATCTGACTAATGTCATACGGTGAAAGACGTTTTGGCGGAGGAAACTTCGGTGCAAAACCAGTTGAAACAGGCAAAGAATACGACGTACAAATCACGGAAGTAAGCAGACAAGGCGACGGCATTGCCAGAGTACAAGGGTTTGTTATCTTTGTAAAGGGCGGCAAGGTTGGTCAAAGCAGCAAGGTGAAAGTCACCAACGTAGGCGCAAGATTTGCGACTGCAGAAGTGGTTGCACCAACAACACAATAAGAACACAGAGTTACAAAAACCCTAAACAATCATGTGGCAACTGCCTTTTTAATCGAACGGAAAGTACCACAATCGTTTTTTCTTTTTCTAGATAAAATTATTGCTACAATTAACGGAAGTTTAATGCTAATTGCAAGGTCGATAATAAGAAATGGCGCGGGGAGTGGGATTCGAACCCACGTGTCCTTTCGGACATGGGATTAGCAATCCCACGCCCTGCCAGGCTAGGCGACCCCCGCCCGAACGTCTCATTAATGGTACTAGAATAATATCGTTCTGCTTTTTGTCTAATTGTGTCTAAAGCGCACAAAAATTCACACAACCCTGTTAACAGCTTGCGCCCCTNNGAGCTGTAAATTTTGCAAACTTGTACATAAAAAGATTATATAATATTCATGTCTAATCGCTATACTATCTTTGAACCTCAAAGAGGCAAACGAAGTCTTTCGACGAGCCATCATCAAGGCTTACTTTGAGCCCCAGCTGTTAAATATGGACTACCATAAATCAAACGTCAAGCACCCAAACATTCCTGAGGACGGACTAACGACCGAAGACATCTTGCACCTCTACTTTGACGTCTCTACCGGCAACGACTACCCCGATGGCGACGAATGGTTCAGTATCGAATACCTGCTACCTTACAATGTCAAGCTTCCTGACCGGCTCAAGGGACCCGATTACTTTACCACTCTGGCAGTATCGGAGGCCAAGCATTACTGGCGGCACCGCGAACTGCTCAGGTTCAAGTACGGCAAGTCCAAAAAGCTGGCCGAGTCGCTCGAGTATATCGACAAAAAGTACAAGGAGCTCAGCAAGGCGATCCATGATTCGCCAGTAATCAACCAGCTAAAGTGATCATTTCGTTTTCCATTCACTGTTCTTGTAAAGGTAATTGAGGTTGTTGCTTTTTGCAACGGCCGGACTCCACCGAAAGCTGGCGTCGTCGTACGAGTACCATATTTCCTCGGTCTTGGCCGGGATGGATTTTAGCTGCACTGGCACAATGTCGACCATATATTCTATTTTTTCTATGCCCATCTCAAACTGCCTCTCGCCTTTTGTCATCAGCGGAAACACGAGATCAACACTTTCATTGCCATAGCCGGCGAACTTGATAAACGTCTTCAACCCCTTCCTGCCGCGCCTGCGCTTGACGTCTTTTATCACGCCCTTTATTTTGAACCAGCTATCCATCTTGAACGCCTGGAAGAACGATTCGCCGAATGCCGCCGGGAATGCGATCTCGATCATGCTGACATACTGGGGGTCGTCTGGCTGCAGCTGTTTTTCATCCACCTCAAAAGAGCGCCTGAGCGTATCGTAAATGATTTCAATCTCGGCGAGAGATATTCCATAGTGCTGAAAAACAGCTGTGTCTGGCACTGCGTGAATTGCGGTAGATGAAATAATAAAGTCTTTACTAGAGGACGCCGACGAACTTGGCCAGGTAGACCAGCGACAGAGTCACCAGAGAGCCTACCATGTGCTTCCACGGGATTGGCGGCAGTCTCGGCGCGTTCAGCGTTATCTGGTGGTTGTCAATCACGTTCGTGATGTATTGTTTTAGCTTGGCGTGCCAGATCTGGTACTCTATCCTGTGTTTTTTCAATATCGATTCAATTTCATAAATTACAGGCGATCTCACAGAGCGGATGTGTTGTATGTANNCGAACGTGCATCTCCCATGGCTTAGTCAACCTTTTAGAAAAGCCATGACCAATCTGAGTCGGCTTCCTATTCTCCAGTTTGACGAGTTTGAAACCCTCTAACATTAGCGCCTTGACGATCTCGTCCTTCTTTGTCTTGACCATTAGGGAAAGCTGGTCAAGCTGGATCTCTTCTTTACGAATAAAGTTTTGCAACCCCTTGACAATACTTATCGTCTTAGGGTAGCTGGTGAGGAATTCAGGCATTTACGGTATAGATCTAGTTCAATAACATGGGATATTAAAACTCTATGTAAGAGTAATATCAAACACTCTACTCAAGCCCTGCGGACTCCCCTGAGATAAATGTCTTGAGAGGGAGTGACTGCCATGTCCTTCCATGAGAACTTTTTATCTGACCAAGTGACCTTCGCGCCCCTCACGACTACTGCCGGCGTGGACTCGTTGCTCTCACCCATCACCGCAACCCCCATGGTCGCAAGCCCATCGGCAACTGCCTTGAACGTGTACTTTAGGACGTTGCCAAAAAGATCCTTCTTGCCGCGCAGGTCCTCAACCGGCTCAAATCCATCGCATGCTATTGCAACTCCAGTGGTGCCTATACGGGTTGGCATGAGCCGGCTGTCCGCTAGCACTATGCCCACCCTGATGCCAAGTTCTGCCAGGAATTTCTGCCTCAGTTTCTCCGCAGTTCCGAAAGGGTCTCTGGGATACAAGATAGCGTAGCCTTTTGGGACGTTGGATCTGTCGATACCGGCGTTTGGAGCTATCATGCCATTTCGAATCGCAAGCAGAAATCCCGGTACTCCCTTGAGAATATAGTCAGACTCCCTTAACACGAGCTCGGCCATCTTTGGGTCCATGTCACATTTCGCAGCAAGAATTCGCGCCTTTTTGCTTACTCGCACTTTGCTGAGGGTGACGATTACGCCTTCGCTCATTGAAACAAACTTGCTCGAGATCACCAAAACGTCATTGTCCTTGTAGTCGAACCCCTGAAGGCTCTCAAACAGATCAAACTTGCTCTTTCTGACTTCAATGTGTATCGGCAGAATCTCGACCAAACATCATGACGTAAATCGCTCTGTCTATTGTGCTTTCTGCAAAGGTTTTAATCCGTCGTGCGGCCAATTTCTCATACTACGTGAACTGTTTTGGCAGGTATGACGATTACTGAAAAGATACTCGCCCGTGCGGCCGGCAAGCAGAAGCTGTCACCTGATGATGTTGTTTTCGCCAAAGTAGACAAGGTCATGATGCACGACGTTTCAGGCCCCGGCGTAATAAAGGTGTTCAGCGAATGGGAGAAAAAGGGTGTCAAGCTCGACCACATCTGGAACCCAGACAGCGTATGGGTGACCGAGGACCACTTTGTGCCTGCAGCGGACAGGGTCTCTGCAGAGAACGTCATCGCACTCTCCAATTTTACAAAAAAGTATGGAATTAACAAACACTTCAAGTACGGATTGGGTCAGTATGGCATCTGCCACACCCTTTCGCACGAAGAGGCGTTGGTGCTTCCCGGCGAAGTCTATGTCGGCGGCGACTCCCACACAAACACTACGGGCGCAATGGGCACGTTTGCAGCCGGCCTTGGCCATACCGATGTCGCTTACGTGCTCATGAACGGCCAAATCTGGTTCAGGGTGCCGGAGACTTTACTCTTCAAGATCGAAGGCAACAAGCCGGCCCACATCATGGCAAAAGACATTATCTTGCAGATAATAGGTGATATCGGTACAGATGGCGCCAACTACAAGGCAATGCAATTTGTAGGTAGCGTCGTCAAGAATCTGATAATGGAGGAGCGGCTCACACTTACAAACATGACGACAGAAGCGGGAGCCAAGAACGGCATTATCGAGCCGGACGAAACCACAAACGCATATCTGCGCGAAAGGACCGATGCCAAATATTCGCCTATGAACGGCGACGCTGACGCTCACTACTCTGAAGTTTTCACTTACGAAATAGAAAAGCTCGAACCGACTGTCGCCAAGCCGTTTTCCCCCAGCAACATTTCTGCGGCAAGGGAATTGCAGGGGACAGAGCTTGACAAGGCATACATTGGCTCGTGCACCGGCGCAAAGCTGGAGGACCTGAGAGAAGCGGCCAAGATACTAAAGGGCAAGAAGGTCAAGATTAGGACCGAAGTGCTACCAGCAGCGCAGTCTATCTACATGAAGGCATTGAATGAAGGATTGATTAACATTTTTATGGAAGCCGGCGCGGTCGTTGGGCCGCCCACCTGCGGCGCATGCTGCGGTGCCCACATGGGAGTGCTCGGCAAGGACGAAGTGTGCATTAGCACGACTAACCGGAACTTCCCCGGTAGGATGGGCCACGTCGAGTCCAAAACGTACTTGGCATCGCCCCTAGTAGTTGCAGCTTCTGCAGTCAAGGGCAAGATAACAGATCCGAGGGATGTGAAAAATTGAAGCGCACACTTAGGGGCAAGGTCCACAAATACGATAAGGACAACATTGATACCGATGTCATCCTTCCAGGGCCATATTTGAAGATTCACGATCACAAAGAATTAGCGAAGCACGCGATGGAAGGCATTGACCCGAAATTCCCAGAGAAGGTGTCGGAGGGAGACTTCCTCGTAACTGGGAACAACTTTGGTTGCGGCTCTAGCAGGGAGCATGCGCCAATAGCGCTTTCGCAGGCAGGAATCAAGGCAATACTGTCGCCATCTTTTGCTAGGATATTCTACAGAAATTCAGTAGACGGAGGCTATTTGCTGCCAATAGAGATCGACGGATCAACGGTGAAAAAAATATCAGACAAGGATGAACTAGAGATCAACCTTGCGCAAAACAGGATTACGAACATCACAAAGAACGAGCAATACCCGATGAAACCGTTCCCAGAATTGATAGCAAGAATTGTCGAATCAGGCGGGCTAATGAACTACAAGCCAGCCTAGCCTTTTCCCCATCTGCTTCCGTGTTTCTTGTAACCTGCTTTTTTAACTGCAGATCACGCGACCTTGTGCGCAACCTGTTCTCTGCTCTGGCGCTTGCCTCCGCGTCTCTTTGAAGGGCGCTTGTATTGTTTTAGGGCGTTCTTGTGTGCCTTTCTGTAAATTTGTTGCGCATGAGATGGGAGCGCGTTTATGGCTTTTCTCGTCCTCGCAGAGAGACGAGTGCTGCTACGGCCGCGGCTTCGTCTTCTTACGCTCATTGTGACGGAAGATGTTCTTGCCATGCAGTCGGTCGCTCAACATGATATATAATGGGTACACGACTTTACGTCGTGGCGCGCAAAGGCCGGCTTGACGAAATATTCAGTAAAGCGCTGCACGCCGATGATGCCACATTGTACTCAGTTAGCTACCGAGACTTTGAAAACATCGTCGAAGTCAGCTTGCCGGAATTTGTCAAGCTGTCTGAAAATTTTGAATTGATACCTCAGAACAGAATCGTGTTTGTGAAAAAGGGTGATCAAATATTGTATCGCAAGCATGGCAACTAGGATTCTGCGACCCAGCCCTCTGGCAACATGACGTCGCCTGCTTTTCCAGTGGCGGTCGCATAGCGCCATACATGACTTTTGCCGGCAGTGACGCCTGTCTTTATCTTTGTCAGTGCCTCGATCTCTCCTTGTAGACCCTCGCTGCTTACCTCCGTCGTAGAGAATTTTTTACAGAACTGGCAGTGGCCGTCAAGTGTCTTCTTCTTGCCTGCGTCAATGACAGGATAAGCCCGGCATGCAAGGGGCCGCTCTGGATAGATGCTGCAATTAAAGCCTCCGTGGGGAGACCTCCCATTGCTCTCAACATCCAGAAATGGACAGAGGTCGCCGTCACCATTCTTGCCCATCATCTGGTACGCGATCACTTTCTCCGGAAATTCATTTCCTATAGCAAGCCGCGGGATTATCTTGACTGGAAGATTCATTTTCCTCGCCAGCTCTTCGATCGCAGTTTTTTCCTCAGGCAGTAAAAGCACTCCAATCTTGCCATATTCCACTGCCGGGTAGTATTCCCGGTAAATGCAGCAGTCCGAGCATCCCTGGACACAGCTAAATTTTTTCATTAGTTTTCCTGTACGCACTGCCACTCTATGCTGTCTCGAGCAAGCTCGTCGTACTTTACAAATGCGATATCATAAACAGACTTGGATTTCTTTAGTAGTTCAAGGTCGTATTTGCTTCCATCCTTTTTCTTGACGCCTTCTTTGTATATGCCAAAGCGCAAAATTGCCTTCTTCTCGTAGCCGGCCTTGAACCGTTCATAATTTTCAGATACCTGCACCTTCTTTACAAAGCCGGTGTTGTCCTTGCTATACTCAGAGCCGCCATAAAGTATGAACCAGTAGTTGTCGCCCTGCTCTACAAAGCGGAGCTTTATGTTGTCATCAGGCCACCACTCGATCGTTTTTTTCCAAAGCCGGAAAGCAGACATTTTATCTTGAAAGAGCGGAAAGACATTCATGTAAACATCGTGGTAGCGGTAGCCAACCCCTACGAAATCTTTGAACCAGTACGACGGCTTGCTGCTCAACAACAAAGCCTGTGGAGCTACTATAATAAAAGTGAAGATGGATGCATACCATCAATTTGATAACATGATACAGCCCACAAGACCGAGAGGGCTAATTGCAACCGTAGATACATCAAAGTCCAGTTTTCCTCTAGATTATGTGTCTATATGCTCACCTACGTAATGCTTATTACAAACTGCTTGCTTGCTAAGCGTTGAGATGGGCGACGTCTACCGTAATAGCGTCAAAATAGTAGGGGATGTCCTGCGGATAACAGACGAGTCAGGAATGGGTGGCGTCAACCTAACAGCACTTTTGAGGAAGGCCAACCTGTCATATAGCAGGCTTGCAAGCGTGGCTTTAAAGTTGATGGATGCAGGTCTGATAAACGAGCAGATGCAAGAAGGGCAGCGCATCTATATCATTACCTCTCGTGGCAGGGACTATTTGCGCAGATATCAACATTTCGCAGAAATTGCGGATTCATTTGGTCTAAAACTCTAAGTCAGTGATTCTTTTCCACTGCCTCGATGTGGCATTCATGCCCTCTATGATCTTTTTCTAACTGCCGGGCTTCTTCATTTGTTATTGGGAAATGTTCCTCGCTCACACCGGGCTTTTGCAAAAGGACCTTGCCGCACGTGTCGCAGACAAGCTGCATCATAGCGTTCGCCATAATAGGATTAATAATTTTTAATGATATTTAGACTATTCTGCTAGCCAAACATGTTACGAATGTTGCCGAACATACCCTTGCTTTTCTTCTCCTTTTCTTCCACTGGCTTGAAGCATTCTGGGCACAATGCACGCAAGTTTATCGGCCTGTTGTCTTTGAGCGAGCGATTGATGTGCTCAAATTGCGGCTGGACGCTGGGGCTGAACTTTACCCCACACTTTTGGCAGCGGTTGCGAGCGCGTTCGAGCGCAGTTTGCCTGATCGCAAGCGTAAGGTGTTCGTACTTTTTCTTGTCAAAGCTGGGGCCGCCGCTTGGAGCACCGAAAATCGACACGCGTAAAGTCGGGTCCAGCCCAAACTTATGTCTTGCGATCACAATATCTTGGTACTTCTTGCAACAGCATAGACGTGATCCTTTAGGTCGCGCTCGTATAGCGAGTTCATTTTTTCGATAAGAGTTTGTCGTGCCTGGGCCCTCGATTCCGCAGTCTCGGCCGACAAAGCGGCGGCAAAAATATCAGGGAAATTCTCTTTTATCCAGCCATCAAGCACGAGATACCTATTTTCGTTTATCCATATCACCCGGGAAGTGGATTGGTCCACCTCTTCGTTGAACCTACCTGTCTCTACCCTATCAATAAGCATAAAGATGCAGTTGTTCGGATCGGGGTTACTGATCGCCTCGGCCGGCCGGCCGCTTGCTCTGCCGGCCTGGATGCGCTCAATCAGACCTAGTGGCCGGATAGAGCTCCCGACGATGTGTATCTTGCTGCCCTTGACCGACTGGATGCGGCCTATCATTATTCTGCTAAAGTTCCCCTCCTTTTGCACCACGAAAACGTATTCGCCGGGTTTGATTGTTCCCCTGCTAAACATCTACAAAAGACCCTGCTTGTAAATTATATATTGTTATCTCGAGCGGATCTTCTTGTACGTTATCGCTCTTTTTGTCATAAGTTTTTCAGGATTCGTCGCATCACAACTTAAGGAATTGCTTTTTGGAAATGGAATTAATTAGAATTACATTTATTAACACAAGCTCGCTACGTTAGAAGCGTATGCACAAGTTCGACGAGCTTGACATGCGGATACTGTCCGAGTTGACCAAGGACGCGAGCATTTCCGTCCCAAGGTTGAGTAAAAAGCTAAATGTCAATGCTTCTGTTCTTTACAGCAGGATAAAACGACTGACAAAACGCAGCCTAGTGAAAAAATTCACGGTTGTCGTTAATGAAAATATGCTCGGTATAAATGTCAAGGCTACTGTCGGCATCAACCGCGATCCCAAGCTGAAAGAGCCAATTCATTCTGAATTGATAAAGATACCAGAGGTCAGGTCGCTCTCTGAAGTTACTGGCAGGTTCGACATGATAGTGAGTGTAAGCGCACATACACTAGAAGAACTTCACAACATTGTGATAGAGCGAATCGGCAAGATAGAAGGAATACAGAACACGGAGACATTCGTCGAGATGCAGAGGACTGAGAAGGAACCCCTGTATACGGCTCAGCCATCGCTTTCAAGGTAAAGCGACAGATGTTTTATATAACGCAGGCGTTACTTCAACCCTGAATTGGCATTCATCGAGCGCAAGATTTCGGAGATGATCCAGACTCTCAGGCTGGCGAAAAAGACCAGCAGGGAAGACTATACACAGCACTTGCGCCTGGTGGTCCTGGGCATGCTCACGGTAGGTGGCCTTGCCTTTGTAATCAAGCTGATAGCCGAGTATGTTACGTTTGGCAAACGGTAGGTGGCCTTGCCTTTGTAATCAAGCTGATAGCCGAGTATGTTACGTTTGGCACCGGCGGCCGGTTCGGCTAATTGAATAAGATCATAATAGCTGCATCAGCTATTCGTTGTCGCAACCATTTGTTCCGTCGCAAGGCTTTGCCATTTGACAAAATATAAAATACCATTGTGTACAAAGCTGCATATGGAAAGCAAGACAGATAGCATAACCCACGTGACGACAAAGACTTGGGACGCGGAAGTCCTAAGGTCAAACCTGCCAGTATTCGTGGACTTTTGGGCAGAGTGGTGTGGACCCTGCAGAATGGTAGGGCCAGCTGTTGAGCAGGTCGGCAAGATCATGTCCGGCAAGATTAAGGTGGCCAAGCTGAATGTGGACGAGAACCAGCAAATCGCGATGAAATATGGTATCCAGTCGATCCCGGCGCTTATCTTGTTCAAAGGTGGCAAAGAAGTAGGAAGGACGATAGGCGCAGCCCCAAAAGAGACGTACATGAAGTTCATCGAAAACTCGCTCAAAGCCTGACTCTTCCTTCTTTTCTCTCTAATGACGAAAGCATTAATACCGTATTTTAAGACAAGATAACAACAATTGGGCAAGAACGAACTGGCAGCACTCTTTTCATCGAATCCTGACAGGTACTACAAAGTGTCGCTCTTTGACAAGATGGGCTTTGCGCGCAGAAAATGCGGCAAGTGTGAAAAATTCTTTTGGACGCTTGATAGCAAAAGGCAGTTCTGCCCTGATCACGAGAATTACAGCTTCATAGGCAAGCCGCCGACAAATAAACATCTTGACTACGTCAACGCATGGAAAGAGACTGACAAGTTCTTTCGCGCGAATGACCATACGATAGTAACGCGCTATCCAGTTGTATGCAGGTGGCGTGAGGACCTATATTTCACAATAGCATCGATTGTTGATTTTCAGCGCGTTGTCGGTAACCAGATCGTATTTGAGCTGCCCGCAAACCCGCTTGTTGTTCCTCAGATGTGTCTCCGGTTCAACGACATTGAAAATGTTGGGTTATCGGGCAGGCATTACACTGGCTTTTGCATGATAGGCCAGACATGCAATGCCGATGCAGAAGGCGGCTACTGGAAGGACCGGTGCATTGACCTTGACTATGGCATGCTCACAAAGGGGCTTGGCATCAAGCCTGAAGAAATAACATTTGTTGAAGATGTCTGGATGGGGGCTGGCGCATTTGGCTACTCACTTGAATATTTCGTCCGCGGCCTCGAGCTTGGCAATGCAGTTTTCACTGAATTTGAGGGTAATGAGAACGACTACCGTGTGATGCCAAACAAGATAATAGACATGGGCGCTGGGCTAGAACGCTTTTCGTGGATAACGATGGGGACGCCCACTAGCTATGACTGCTGCTTTGGGCCGGTTGTGGACAAACTAAGGGACATCACAGGCACGGACAGTAGCAACGATCTATTGGCAAAGTATTTTGAAGCGGTGTCTTCCAAGCTTGATCGCACGACCAGCGTACGGGATCTCCGGTCGCTCATTGCTAAAGAAATAAAAATTGACGAAGAAAAACTTGCAAGACTGGTCGCACCGCACGAAGCAATCTACACAGTCGCCGATCACGTCAGGACCTTATTGTTTGCAATTTCAGACGGCGCGCTTCCATCAAACGTGGGAGGCGGCTACAACCTGCGAGTGATCCTGCGCAGGGCACTTTCGATTCTTGAGAGGCTTGGATGGAAGAACGTAAGGGTAGAAGACATTGCCGATATGCATATCGACTACCTGAAGCAGATGTACCCCGAGCTTGAAGAGCACCGGCAAGATGTCAGGACAATCTTGCAATTGGAAGCAGGCAGATACGCAAGCTCTCGCGAGCGCATGAACTCTGTTGCTACCTCGCTCAAGACGAGCAAGAAGGGCGAGCTGTCAGTCGACGACCTTATCAGGCTTTACGAGTCAGATGGCATAACCCCTGACTTTTTGGTGGAGCAGGGAGTAATACCGAGCGTCCCTCAGACATTTTACACAAAGCTCGCCGAGCTGCACACGAGTCTGGTAGCAGGTCAGGCAGCCAAGCCCATCCGCGGCCTTGAAGGGCTGCCGCCTACAAAGTTGCTCTACTATGAAGATGAAACGATGAGGGAGTTTCACGCCAAGGTGCTCAAGGTGATAGAAGGCAAGTACGTTGTATTGGATCAGACTGCGTTCTACCCGAGGGGTGGAGGGCAGGAACCGGACACTGGCGAAATCGGAGACGCCAAAGTAGTCGAAGTGACAAAGCAAGCAGACATTGTGATTCACAAGATAGAGGGCAAGATTACAGAGGGCCAGAATGTTCACGCAACGGTGAATGCGCGCCGGCGCGACCTAATCACAAAACACCACACCGCGACGCACGTGCTCAACTCTGCTTCAAGGAACACGCTTGGGTCATGGGTATGGCAGAATTCGGCTTTC
>DAOL01000016.1 GCA_002501845.1 Nitrososphaera sp. UBA217 | reverse complement strand
TGTCTTGACCGTATTTAAATCATCGTTTTACTCAACAAAAAAAGTCAGGAGGGGAAAATTTTTCTTACATCCTGAAACCTTTTCCTCAGCGTCACGATGCTGATGTCGCCAGCGACTGCGACCTGAGCCTGGCTCACGTTCTCCCCTTCCCTCACGCATGCCGCATACAGCACCGCTACTGCAAGCGCATTTGGATCCTTGCCGTGTGAAATCGGGTCGTTCTTGATGGTCGACAGCATGTCGAGTGCGCTCCTGCAGGTCTTTTCGCTAACCTTGGCCTTGTTCGAAATCCTTGCCAGGTACTTGTTTGAGTCAATCATTGGCAGCCGTAGCTCCAGGTTCCGCACGAGCAGCCGGTAACATTTGCCCGCAAATATCGCGTCGGTATTTGCAACAACTGATATTTCTTCGAGAGTTCGCGGCACCGACATGTCCCTGCATGAAGCATAGACCGCTGCCACTATTAAAGCCCTGATTGATCTGCCCTTGATTATCTTTTTATCAAGTGCCTTTCTGTAATTGTATGCGGCCTTTTCAATGAGCGTGTCGCTCAGAGATAGTTTGTCCTTTATTGTGCTCAATATAGCAAACGCGTTTTTCAGGTTGCGATGATAACTGCGGTTGTTGCTGGAGATCTTGTTCCACCGGCGCATTCTCTGCACCTTGCTCCTCTGCTCCGCGCTTATCGCAACCCCATTTGCGTCCACGTTTGAATATGAAATGAATGTTGAAAGCCCCATGTCGTGGAACGCAAGTGAAGAGGGCATGCCGGTTCTGCTCTTACTTTCAATGTCATCGCCAGCGTAAGACCTCCATTCCGGGCTCATCGACTCGATGTTGTCCTTGACNNTGTTGCAGAGCGCGCAAACATCTGTCTGTTCGTACGCAAGTTTGTTACTCATACTGCCAACGTCTCTGCATGAATTTCATTTAAGTCCCATGTCTACATCGCAGACGATAGTGTTACACTGTACTGCAATCTGCTACATAACACTCTATTATAACACACATTCGTTCTCCTTAAACACCATGCCATGTTTTAAAAACCAAATGCCAGTGCTAGCAGATGCGCGTACTTCAATCACCAGGTCGTTCAGGTTCGAGACAGACATGTTGAGGGTGCTTGAAGAAGAAGCAGAACACATGGGGATATCGGTAAACGCGCTCGTTGGAATAGTGCTGCGGAGGTACGCAGAGTTCACTCGCTATATGTCGAAGATAGACATGATTGTCATAAACCGCGAAGTCCTGACCTCGCTTCTGGAACAGCTTGGCGAAGAGGATCTTTACAGGATGGGCCTAAAGCTCGGAGAAACCGTACTGTCAGACACTATTATTTTCTGGAAAAAGGAGATGACAGAGCGGGCTGTAATGGAATACATCGAGAAGATAATCTGCAGGTACGGCAACCTTGGTACTTATGACGAAAAGCGGATGCCGGGGGGCGGAATGGCTATCGTAGTGCGCCACAGGCTTGGAAAAAATGGCTCGCGCTTTCTGGAAGGCTACCTACATGCGGGGCTGAAAATCGCTCTTGGCATAGATGCAGCCTTTGAAGTTACCGATTCGTCGATCAAGTGCGAGCTTCCTGCCAGATCGTAGACCCCCTTATAAGGCAAAAGTTCATAATGACCCGCGAATCAAGAGTGCGTGTATTATGTTTGCCATAGTTCACATGAGCGACGTTGTCAGAATTCCTCCAAACAGGCTGACTAACTCCCTTAAGGACGCGGCCATCCAAATACTTAAGGAAAAGTACGAGAGCATGATCAGCCCCGATGTTGGCTATGTCATCATGATAACCGATGCCGACGCAAGCTCGGTCGGCAAGCTGGTCGCTGGCGATGGCGCGACATACCACAAGGTCACTTTCAAGGCGCTTACGTTCTATCCCAAGCTTCAGGAAATAGTTGAAGGTGAAGTAGTCGAAATCACCGACTTTGGTGCTTTTGTAAGGATAGGCCCGACCGATGCTCTTCTCCACCTCTCACAAATCACTGATGACTACCTCAAGAGCGACGTAAAGCAAGGCGTCATTGTTGCAAACCAAACGGCAAGGTCACTCAAGATCGGGTCGAAATTGCGGGCAAGGATTACGGCGGTAAGCCTTGGCAAGGGTGCAGGCATGGGCAAGATAGGCATAACGTGCAGGCAACCGTTCCTGGGCGCGGTAGAGTGGATTGCAGAAGAGATCAAAAAGGCCAAGGGCGGAGGCGAAAAGGACAAGCAAGGTGGTCAGACGGTTGCTCCAAAGGAGAAGAAGGGAGGAGACAAAAAGTAGTTGGCCAAGGAAAAGGCATGCAGGAAGTGCAAGGTCATAACCACCGGTAAGGTGTGTCCCAACTGTAAGTCAACAGACCTGAGCCCCGACTGGTCTGGCATCATACTTGTTTTCGAGCCTGCCAAGTCTCGTGTTGCTAAGACACTTGATATCACCGCCGCCAACAAGTATGCCCTGAAGGTTTCATAGATTGCAGGATCTGCAGACATTTCTTGATGTCAGGGAAACGCTTGCAAACTTTTTGTTGGAAGATATTGGCTCAGAGGACATCACGAGCAACAAGATAATTCCAGACGACCTTCTTGCAAGAGCTAAAGTCATATGCAAGTCATGTCCGGCAATAGTCTGCGGCCTTGAAGAGGCAGCCATTGTTTTTGACATTTGCGGCTGCAAAAGCGAAATTCTGACTAAGGATGGTTCAAGGGTCAAAAAGGGCAGGATTGTCATGAAGGTGTCAGGCAATGCCCGCGCAATCTTGAAGGCAGAAAGGGTTGCGCTCAACATCATGATGAGGATGAGTGGCATAGCCACCGAGACTAGGCGCATGGACGATCTTGCCAAAGGGGTCACGGTACTAGCCACTCGTAAGACGGCACCAGGCTTGCGCTATTTTGACAAGAAGGCGGTTGTTGTGGGCGGTGGCGGCACCCACAGGATGCGGCTTGACGACATGGTGTTGATAAAGGACAATCACATTGCTCTTGCCGGCCCCGCTGAAAAATGCGTCAGGCTTGCCAAGAAAAATATCGGCTCTTCTATAAAGGTCGAATGCGAGGCAAAAAACATGAAAGAAGCGTTAGCCGCAATTTCAGCCGGAGTGGACATTGTCATGCTGGACAACTTTACTCCAAAACAGGCTGCCAACACTATAAGACAGATTGCTAAAATGGGTATGCGCAAGAAAGTAAAAATAGAAATTTCTGGCGGCATCAACGCAAAGAACATCAAGCAGTTCGCGCAAGCCAAGCCTGATTTCATTTCACTTGGTTATATCACACATTCGCCAAAAGCGGTTGATTTCAGCCTTGAAATTACGAGATAGATAGCATGCGGTCTATTGCGAGTCTTGCTTTATCTGCAATGTCTTTTGGCACCTTTACTTCATAGACATCGTGCGCAAGCGAATTGTACACTTTTTCTAGTGTAATCTTTTTCATGTACTTACATACTGCGTCCCGCTTGATCGGTATGAACTCCTTATCAGGGTTCTCCTTCTGCATGCGGTACAGTATCCCTGTTTCAGTTGCGACAACAAACTGCTTGGCGTCAGAAGCCTTTGCATGCTTCATCATGCCTTCTGTCGATAGTATGTGGCCTGTCTTGGCAAGGTCGCCCTTTGACATGTGATACATCGTCGAAGATGTGCAGCTGCATTCTGGGTGAACGAGAAAGTCAGCGTTCTTAAATGTTGCAAGCATTTTGTTAATATCCTCTGCCTTTATGCCGGCGTGCACGTGGCACTCACCCGGCCATATGTACATGTTCTTTCTCTTTGTCACTTCTGCAACGTACGAGCCCAAGAACAGGTCTGGCAGGAAGAGCACCTCCCTGTCCGTAGGTATGCTGTTTACCACTTTGACCGCGTTTGAAGACGTGCAGCAATAGTCAGATAGTGCTTTAACATCAGCAGCGGTATTGACGTAGCTTACAACTATTGCGTCGGGATGCTCTGCCTTCCAGACCTTCAACTCGTTAGCGTTAATGGTTGATGCTAGCGAGCAGCCGGCCTCGAGGTCAGGTATCAGAACTTTCTTTTGAGGGCACAGAATTGAGGCGGTCTCGGCCATAAAGTGGACGCCGCAAAATACGATGATATCTGCGTCTGTTATGGCCGCGTTCTTTGAGAGTGCAAGTGAGTCGCCTATGAGGTCGGCAACATCCTGCACTTCCGGCAACTGGTAGTTATGCGCCAGAATCACCGCGTTCTTTTGTTTCTTCAACGCAAGCACTCGGCGTTTGTAGTCAAGATCTAGCATCGTCATGTCTTTTGATAAACATCAGTATTATGGAGGCTCTACATTTAAAGTTGTACAATCTAGGATAACGCTGCCTCTGAAATCAAAACCACAGGCAATAATTGCCACCATTGGTGCATGCATATAAACATAAATATTCAAGCGACAATTCAATTACAGAGACCAATGCCAACACACGGATCGCTTACAAAGGCCGGCAAGGTACGGGGCCAGACGCCAAAAATCCAGGGCAAGCCGCGCTCGAGCCCAATCGCTAGACTTCGCAACAAGGACAATTTTGTCAAGCGGTTTGAAAAGAAGAGGCTCCCGGGGCAAAAAAAACCAGAGCGCCGCGGTGGCAGAAGGTAAAAATCCTTCTAACTTTCTTCTTTCATCGTAGATGCCAAAGAAAAAGGTTGGGCTTGTAGGTTGCGGAACGATTGGAAGCCAGCTTGCGATAACCTTGGACTCTGATAAAATAGCCAATGCTTCGCTCGTGGCGATCTTTGACATCGCAGTGAGCAACCTGCAAAACCTAAAGTCAAAATTGCACGGCAGCCCCGGAGCTTATTCTGATTTTGAGGCGTTTCTCGCTTCCGGCGCAGACATCGTTGTGGAAGCGGCTTCGCAGGATGCCGTACGGGCATTTGGCACGGCGATACTTGAGGCTGGCAAGGACATGATGGTCATGAGCGTTGGCGCCCTCGCAGACAAGAAATTACTTACAGAACTACTGCAAGTGGCTGCAAAGAAGAGCTGCAGGATCTATGTCCCTTCCGGCGCGATAGCAGGGATTGACGCAATAAGGAGCGTAAGGCATCTACTCGATTCTGTCACGCTCACAACTACGAAAAGCCCGAAAGCACTTGCAGGCGCGCCATTTTTTGAAACTAGCAAGATCAAATTAGATAGCATAACTAAAAGTACGGCTATCTATGAAGGCACCGCCGCAGAAGCGGTCAGGAAATTCCCAGCAAACGTCAACGTGGCCGCGGTGCTGAGCCTCGCTGGCATCGGCGTCGACAAGACCCGGGTAAAGATTGTGGCCGACCCGCAGGCAACCATGAACCAGCATGAAATCGTCGCGGCCGGCAGCTTTGGCGAAATAATAGTAAGAGTTAACAACGTGCCAAGTCCCGGCAATCCAAAGACCAGTTTCCTTGCAGTTCTTTCAGCAATAGAATGTCTCCGCTCGGTATGTGACGATTACATGAGAATAGGATCGTAGACTGGCTTCTTGATTTATATATGGATGCTGCTTGCAAAAGCTCACGTATGAGTTACGGAAGAAGAAACGACAATTTCGGTCCAAAACCAGTCGAAGCTGGTAAGGAATACGACGTGCAAATCACGGAAATCAGCCGCAAAGGTGATGGCATCGCAAGGATACAAGGATTTGTTATCTTTGTAAAAGAAGGCAAAGTAGGTCAGAACGCAAAGATCCGCATCAGCCAGGTTGGACCGAGGTTCGCAACAGCCGAGGTCGTCAACGGTTCGGCATCCGCTGCGCAAGACACNNCCAACAAGTTAAAAATTACTGCGTTCTGACAAACGTTCGCAGTACTCTTTTTTATTCAACATCTACCTTTTCAACAGCCCGCTTTCTGACTATCCTTGCCTTATTGAGTGCCGCGACCAGCGCTCTCAGTATGCGCAAGATGAGTTCTACTAGGCGACGGATTAGCGATTCTTTATGTTTTTGCCATTTGTACTGGCGATAACGCCTATTAGCGAATTCTGATTCTGATGACGTGTTATCAAGATGTCAACATTGCTTTTAACGATTAGTTAGTCAAAAGGAATTTAGGTG
>DAOL01000001.1 GCA_002501845.1 Nitrososphaera sp. UBA217 | reverse complement strand
CAACGATGATCTGTCCCGTATTATCGCTGAACGAGACGGTCGAGCATATTTCCGCACCGTGCGTGGCATCAGGGTCGTCTCCTCCGTCCTTTATCGCGGCGCATGTAGCCTTTCCGCTGTCAATTCTTGTCCACGCGATCCTCAACATTGCCGTCCTGCCTTTTGGCAGGGACACTGTCACCTGCTCAACGGGCTTTTCAATAAGAGCATAAAGAGCGCCCTTTGTAGCGGCAGTTGCGGTAGTGCCTGTCGTGTAACCCGTCCTGAGGGCACCTCTGCGCTTTTTTTCCTCTATCTCCGGTGGCAGCTCCTGTTCTTGTTCTGCTAGCTCCAAGTCCTTGTCTTCAAACATTACAGCAGCACCGTTCCACCGTCTATCACTATCGTGTTACCTGTTGCAAACGAAAAATCGTCGCTTGCCAAGCTTGCGGCAACCCTGGCGACTTCCGTTGGGTCTCCCCACCTTTTCATAGAATTTTCCATCGCTGCATTTTTCCTTTCAGTTACAGTCATCGAGCTGAAGGTGGCTTCACTAGAAATGTTTCCAAGGGCAAGGGTGTAGGCACGGATGTTCTTGTCGCCGTATTCAAGCGCGATGTGCTTTGTTATCGCAATCACGCCGGCCTTTGCAACAGTGTAGGGCGCGCCCTCGGTGTGCCCTGAAACTGCAGGCGTTGACGAGATGTTGATTATTACTCCGCCGCCATTTTTGATCATGAACGGTAATGCAGAATGACAGAGTCTGAGCGTTCCCTTAAGATCCACCTGACTTACCCTATCAAAATCTTCTTCGGCGACCTCGTGAAACCTCTTTGTCCAGATTTTCCTGTCAAACCGATATCCAGCGTTGTTGACCAGAATGTCGACTCGCCTATGCCTGTCTATCAATTGACGCATGAATTTTGTTACGCCTGCCCTGTCTGTCACATCTAGCCTTTCCGGGTACGCTTTACCTTTGATCATTCTTGCAGATTTTTCCGCGCCGGCCATGCTTCTTGAGCATACAACGACCGTGGCTCCTCGGCCAGCAAATTCTTTTGCTATCTCAAAGCCAATTCCCCTGCTCGAGCCGGTGACTACTGCAACTTTGTCCTTTAGCAACTGGAAAGTCTATGTCATCGGTCCATTTTTAACATTAGCGTAGAAGAGAAGCCTTGTCGGTCTTTTCCCAAGTAAAGCTCGGGTCGTTCCTTCCAAAGTGGCCGTAGGCCGCCGTCTTTCGGTATATCGGGCGCTTGAGGTCCAGTGTCTTTATGATGCTCGCCGGCCTCATGTCAAAGACTTTGCGGACCCTGGCCTCGATCTCTTCTTCTGAAGCATTGCCGGTGCCAAAGGTGCCTATCATTATAGAGACCGGCTCTGCTACGCCTATCGCGTAAGCCACCTGCACTTCGCACTTGTCTGCAAGCCCAGCGGCGACAATGTTCTTGGCCACGTACCTTGCCATATAGCAGGCAGATCTGTCTACCTTGGACGGGTCCTTGCCTGAGAACGCTCCGCCACCATGCCTTCCCATGCCGCCATAGGTGTCAGCAATTATCTTCCTGCCTGTCAGGCCGGTGTCGCCCGGCGGTCCGCCTATTACGAACCTGCCTGTTGGGTTGACTAGAAACTTTGTCCTGCTGTCTATCCAGCTGCCGCAGACCGGTTTTATTACTTTGTTGATAATTTCTTCGCGCAGCTGGCTCATGCTGATGTCAGGCGAGTGCTGCGTTGAAACGACAACGGTATCGATGCGTTTTGGAACTCCATCTTCATAAACGACGGAAACCTGAGACTTGCCGTCGGGCCGGACCCAGCTCAGCTCCTTCTTCTTCCGCACCTGAGCCAGCTTCATTGTGAGTTGGTGGGCCATCGTTATCGGAAGAGGCATCTGTTCCGGCGTTTCATTGGTAGCATACCCAAACATCAGCCCTTGGTCGCCGGCTCCCTGCTCCTTGTTTGAAGTGGCCGTAACCCCCATAGAAATGTCTAGGCTCTGTTCGTGTAGCGCAGCAAGCACGGAACACGAGTCGCAATCAAAACCATAATCTGGCTTATCGTATCCTATTTCCCGGATAGTATCGCGGACAATTTTCTGGACGTCCACCCTGCCATTTGACGTGACTTCGCCGGCCACAAACACAATCCCAGTGGTGGTCATTGATTCCACGGCTACACGCGAGTCCGGGTCTTGCCTTAGAAAATCGTCTAGAACTGCATCGGATATCTGGTCGCACACCTTGTCGGGGTGCCCCTCGGTTACGCTTTCAGAAGTAAACAGCCATCTTTTTACCATTTGTAAATTGACACCGAATTCATGGTTAGAACTCTTTTTCCAGTTTGATGAATAGGACGTTGTTGCCCCTTATTACGACCTTGCCATAGTTTGCAAGCACGTCGGAGCCATTGAACTCTTCGGCATCTGTCAGGATCAGATTCATGTACGAGTCGACGTTGTTCATCCTGCCCTTATACTCTATTTCGCTCTTGAGCCTCACAGCGACCTTCCTGTTAATTGCACGCTGCAGGGTTGAGAGAGGGCGCTTTGGCTGTTGTTGCGATGACGGCGAAGATGACAATCTTACTAATCACTTTTGAAAAAATCGTGGCTCGAATAAAAAGGTTCCTTTGCACAGGTTCATAAACAGGATTTGTACACTATGTAGCTCGGCTCATTGGCTACGATTTCAACAGGCTCAAAAGCCATAGATTTGCTCCTTGGAGGAGGCGTGCGTACCGGCATGATAACAGACATTTATGGCGAAAGCGGCTCCGGCAAGTCGCAGCTTTGTTTCACCTTATGCGCCAACTGCGCAAGCGAAGGATGCGCCGCGATATTTGTTGACACTGCAGGAACGTTCAGGCCTGAGCGCGTAGTCCAGATATCCGGCTCGCAGAGCACGCTCGAAAAGATCGTGTTTGTAAGGGCGCTCAATACACTTGACCAAGCAAATGCAGTTAGGAAAATCCTTGACATGGGTCCGCGGCTTGTAGTTTTTGACACTTTGACGTCGCTGTTTTCTGCAGAATACTCCGGGCCCGCCCGGCACCTTGCGGTGATGAAACACATGCACGAACTGGCACTTGCCGCGATAAATGCCGGTTGCTCGGTTGTGGTTACTAACATGGTCAGAAACGCCCCAATTACGGTAGTGGATCAGGCAGGCCGCAATGTGGCACAGGCAGAGGTTCCTTCGCAG
>DAOL01000079.1 GCA_002501845.1 Nitrososphaera sp. UBA217 | reverse complement strand
CGAATACAAGTCCTACAACCCAGTCACAAGAGACTACGAAGCTGGGTTTGTCCCTTCCGCTCCCATAAATTTCTGGGACAAAGAAATACAAGTCCCGGCTTGGATGGACAAGGGAAAATACTGGCACATGCTGCTCAGACTTCGGGGCGCGAGAAGAGAGGTCAGGCTGATTGTGGTCAAAGACAGTGACCTGCCATTCAATAGTGGCACCCAGAACGCGGCAGTCACAACACGGGAAAAAGTCAACGTCGGAGAAACAAGAACATTGCGCTACACCTACGCGGTCAGAATCCCTCAATGGCTCGTGATGAATACCGATCGCAAAAGGTTTGCGGAAGGCATTGTAGGCGACCAGCTAGTCAAACTTGTCGCCGACCTTAACAGGAAGATAGTGGCGGCCTCTGACGAAGTGGCAGAGTGGGAGAGGCAAAGGATAAGATACCCGTGGAGCTGGATGAAGCTGCGCATCTACCTTAACAAGAGTCTACCTTTGAGGATCGTTTATCGGCAGGTGATAAAGAACTTTCCAAGGGCCAAGAGGCAGCATATCGAAGAGACAAACGCCAACCTTGCAGACGTAAAGGACGACGAGTTAATCGCTTCATTGCTTGAGCTTGCCTCTGAAAAAGGGATCCCACGGAGCAGAATCGAGATGCTACAGCTGCTCATCAAATTCTTAAAGTACTCGTACGCCAGCCTGGGACTGGGAGAAGGTGCAAGCGAGTATCACAGCTTCCATCACTCGCTTGAAGTATCGTACATGACAATGCACATGGTTCCAAGAGAATTTCAACGAATCCGGTTTCGACCCAAGGATTACGAGATTGCGCTTGTTGCAGCTCTCTTGCACGACTATGATCCTGCCCAGCCGCTTGCATCCCATGAAGGGTTCAAGGGTCCAAGCGTCGCGAGGACAATGCAAGAAATTTCAAGGACACGAATTCTGGACGCATACTTTACGATGGGATGGGAGGAATTTGGAAACTATTTTCGAGAATTTCAATCGCCGCTTTCGTCTACCCAAGAGTTTGCCACTACACACCCCGAGTACGTCAAGGTGGCGGAAATCCTCACCGAAAGCATGATCGTAGAGACGCTAATCTGGAGGACAGACTTTCCGTTCTTTCAACAAAAACTCGCGAAGGAAATGTTTGCACGCCTGCAGCAAGAGCTGACCAGCAGGGGTGAGAATGCCGGCAAGATAAAGTTACTTGCAGAGATTCTGTGGCTGGCCGACCTTGCTGTTACGTACATGGGCTCGGACCGTGTCAGGGTGTGGGACAGAGTTACGAATCTCTACGACGAGCTGAGTCTGCCGAAGCTTGAAGCCGTGCCAAGGACTGATGCTTTTTTTGCAGATTTTGTAGAAAAAGAACCTTATAGTACGTTATTCGAACGTCTAATCAATAATAAGGAATTTCCCTATGTATTCAGGAAACAGTGGAACCTAATCTATCAGTTCTTCCACGAAGGGAACCCGTCAACAGAACTCAATGAGACAATAGCAAATGCAAGAAAGATGTACCTGCGCGCCAATCTGGAGATAGGGATGAGGAGCGGCGAAATGCTACGGACAATGGCTATTGACAACTGGTCCGAATTTTTCATAGGAATGAGCAAGGATCAGAACGAGGTGTTCAAGGCAAAGTCGCGGTTTAGCGAGCTAGAGCCTCAGAACGCCTCCGCCTTCTGGGGGGACACTGAAAAGCTTCTCCCTGCAATTCCCGACCGGTCGATAGACAACTTTTTTATGGTGTTGCCAGAACATTCTGCACCTTTTACCGGGATAGAAAGCAAGAGCTCGTTCCGGTCTATGCTTACAGTGATATCGAAAAAGCTGACGAGTGATGGTGCGTTTCGAATCTTAACCGACCTAGAAAAAGAAAGCACAGAGTTCAGGGAGCTAGTATTGCTCTCAAACGAAGCCGGCCTCCAGCTAGCGACAAGCAAGGGTAAGACATATTTTCCAAAAGACTGGCACGACCCGGAGTTCAGGGATGACAGAAATCCACAGATCGTGGTNNTAATCCATCAACTATGTAAAATCAAATACGCTTGAATCCGATTTGATGCCTATTGAACTGAGATTAGAATAGATACGGATCATCAACGTTGATTGCCAATGCTAAGATCTGCAGAATTCTTCCGACTGCCAGTAATTCCATATTGCATATCTCTCGAATTGAGTTCTCGCCAACATATTTTTGAAGAAGTGCAATCTTTTCAAATTGAAAAGATATTTCGCTCATGAATTGTTCCGCGTCGTTCCCAAAAATCTCTCTCAATGCACCATCAAAGTTCACAATATCAAATTGCTTAACGAAACTAGCCTGGTCTTCATCTATTATCATTTCTTTATGGACTGCATGGATAGTTGGCTCTCCCAATGAGGATAGCACCTCCGCACTGATCCTCGCTAGTTCTTCGTTCGGATTATTAGCTACAATGTATTGATCATGATTGTCCAAATATTTATCTCGTTGTGGTGAAAGAATTTACGCGCTAGGAATGGGTTGCCAGAGGAAGGGATATTTCCAGTAATTTGCGGGTGAAGGTCAAAATTGCATTATTAGCGATGACAAACGAATTTGTTACACTACTAAATACTACCTGGTGTCTGTATCTTCCTTAACAAATCGATGGCTTTCTCTATTAGAAAAAACAATCAGAAGCAAATTTCGGCCGCCCCTCTCAGCCTGAGAAATGAGCGCCGACAGATGATGATAGTACTTGCTTTAGCTATCGCAGTAACCAATACAGCTATGCTGGTTCTTCCAACAGCGGAACTTCGAGCTACCTACGGGAACATATCAGCATCGGTTACAGCTGGCGCGGTCGTGGTAATTGGAGCTCTGATCGTTAGACAAGGCGTTAAGGGACTTTTTGGCAGGGCGTATGCCGCGTTGACCGCAGGAATTACCATGTGGACGATCGCAGAGATCATCTGGGCGTATAATGCAGCGGTGCTAGGAATTTCGATTCCATTTCCGTCAATAGCTGATGCACTATGGCTTGCGGGCTACGCTCCACTTGCATATCACATGTTCTCTACCTCATCTGCAATCTACGGCGTAAATGTCAAGAAGAAAGCAACATTCATTGTCTCGCTGTCGGTTGCAGCGTTCTCCGGATTTTATATAGCTGGTCTTGTTTCTGCATCAGAGCTTACTGGACCTAGTGCAGCAGAATCAATAACAATATCAATTCTTTACCCCGTTCTTGATGCTATAATCGTTGTTCCTGCTGTACTCAGCGTATTGAATTCAGGCCGGGGCGAATTGACTGCTATTCCTTGGATACTCATTGCGTGGATACTGACTGTGCTTGCTGATGGGATGTTCGGCTACTCTATTGTCACAAATACTTCAGAGAACTTGCAAATCTTGTCGGACTCGATATACAACTCTGCGTACCTGTTTATGGCCGCAGGAGTGTTTTGGCACTATAGGTACTTTGTTGTGAGTAGCAAAAAGCTTGACGAAGCATGGCTAAAAGCTCACAAGTGATGTGAGGCAAAATGACGAGTAAATCACTAGATAACCATAATGAAAATCACGGAGGGATGCCTATTTTTCTTCCTAGGACTGTGAACTCAAGACGCTCCAATGCCTTTCAAGGTATTCTGCAAAGATGCTATTCAATCATGCCCGATTTTGACCCTGTGATGCAGCTCATGGCGATTCAGGTGTCAGAAAAGATTCGCCAAGGCTCTAAATTTGATAAGCATATGGCATTCTTGGCGGGAGCAATAGCAATGCTCGTTCTAGAAGAGTTCATGTAACAAGCGGCACTAGCATCTAATTCCAATTATGCATTAAATTTTCTGAGTATTTACAATATGAGCATCTTTTTATAGATAGACTAAAGATAATAGTAAGAATGGTCGATGTAACGACTTTTGTCTTCATATCCATTCCCACCATGGTATTTCTCGGTATTCGCCACGCACTCGATGTCGATCATATTACTGCAATAGACAACTTGGTTCGACTCCACAACGCCGCCAAAAAGTCAAGATGGGTCGGACTTGGTTTTAGTATAGGCCATATGGTTTCTGTGCTTGCTGACCTGATTTTCATCATTTACATTTTCGGAAGTCTGACTAGCCCGGGCATTCTTTCCCTTTGGGGCGGCGTAATTGGCGTACTTGCACTTGGAAGTATTGGTGGTATCAACATATACTCCATGAAGAAATGGGGAAAGACAAGCTCAGGGATTCTTGCTAGCAAGTTATTGTGTAGAACAGGTATGTCAAGACCGTTTGGTTCCGCACTAGTCACAGGCATAGTGTTTGGACTCGGATTTGATACTGCTACCCAAATATCGGCAATTACCTTGTCTGCTGTAGCTTCAGCGACATTAGGAGTTCAAGT
>DAOL01000094.1 GCA_002501845.1 Nitrososphaera sp. UBA217 | reverse complement strand
GGGATACACCTTTCAGCCCGGCAAGGGCAGGTTTGAAAACATCACCAAGGCAATCCTCGAGGAAGAAGGCATTACTGCAAAGGACTTTCACATAAAGGAAATGCAGGAGCTTAGCCACCAAGGAGGGTTCAGGCAAGCTCTTCTGTGGTGCATTGACTTCTCTTACAAACAACAAAGCCCGCTTAAGGTGTCGTTCAAGTTGCCAAAGGGATCGTACGCGACCACTCTGCTGCGCGAAATAATCAAGCCAGAAGATCCGATCAAGAGCGGCTTTTAGCTCAAAACATAATATATAGCGCCGCAGTGAGGTATGATACACAAATGCTTGGCGGCAGGGACCTGCGGAAAACGATAGAAAAGAACATCGACAAGTTGCACGAGGATTTAAGCGTCAAGATAGACAAGAAAAACCCTGACAGGATCCACGCCATTGAAGCTGCTGGATGCACAAGATTTGCTTATTATGAACGCAGAGATCCGGTGCCGACCGATACCGCGTCCAAGATTTCCGGACTGATTGGCAGCGCAATGCGTCATTCGCTGAGCAATGCGCGTGGTGAATACAAGGTAGACAGCCTGTCGCTTGAAGTCAATGCCGATCTGGTAATGGGCGACGAGTTTGTCGTAAGGTTTGAAATAGTACAGACCCTGCCCGAAGTTCCGCATCCGCGTCACCTGCTTTATCTGAACGCCTGCCTATTTGCATTCAACAAGGACGAAGGCTTTTTGATCTACATGACTGCCGAAGGCAAAACTGTCGAGTTTTCCATGACCAAGAACAACAGGATGTTTGAAGAGATCATCAGAAGGGCAAGGGTTCTGAGCACGCTCCTGAAAGACAACAAAGTACCAATAGTAGAGCCGTCTGAATTATGCCTAAACTGCAAGTATTATGAAAGGTGTTATGCAAGAAAACAGGTAAAAGACGAAAGTTCGGGCTTCATACTGGAAGAAATCTTCAAGAACAAGAAATAATAAAAATGAATTGACGCCGCTATTCCTTAGTTTCGGCGTGTCCTCCAGATTTCGTATATCCAGAGCTGTATCTTTTCGCCCTTGCACCGAACACTACTGCCACTAGGAATACAAAGATTCCTGCCGTCACTGCAAACATCAGCATCGAGTCTGCCATATCACCGACGACCCAGTCTGAAACTTAATATCTTTATCGCATGGCGAAATTCTATCCAGTGATATTATCATAAAATGTCAGGGGAATGTTAAGGGTGAGGGAATGTCAAGGCGAATTCCTTCTCGCCCGGAGTTGTTTCTAGCCTAACAGTGGCTCTATAAGCATAGAATCCCGTGACTTCGTATTTGGCCGTACCCTCAACCATGCTATCCCAGCTGTCCGCAGTTACATTATTTCGTATTGCGACCTGGGTATTTCTCAAAGTCACTGACGACTCGCTGGGAATATGCGTTAGGTCTGCGGATGAAGCAACCATACCTTCAGGGCTTCCCCCGATATCACCGCCGGTCATGCGCAAGCCGCCAACATTCAAAGTGTATTGCAACATTTCTAGCAATAATGGGTTGGAGTTTGGATTGTGCATGTCAAAAGCTATCTGTACACTTGCACTTCTATTGTCCATTCTCGTCACAGTCACATTCTTAATCGAAAGTTCAGGTTCCAATTGGAGTTGCTGGGAAGTTTGATTTCCTTCCGACAAACCCGGAAGCCGGATATTCCCGGGCACCATTATGAAAAATAACGCAATTGCCGCAGCGGCAATCCCACCGCCTGCTGCATAAAGTGCCTTAGTATTCACGATGGACTTTTCTCGCGTCCATCCGCATTTTAAAGCTGTCGATTGAAGCAAATGCTTATACTAGCTGTCACGAAATTTGCTGTGGCTTGCAGTACCACAAGGCCGCCCACATTGGCCAGGAAAGGTCGAGAAAAGCCCAGATCAAGCTATTTGACTATACCGGCTTTGCTATGCTGACTTACACAATAAAGCAGGGCAAAGCGGGGTTTGAGCCGGTGGGAGAAGAAGACTTGGCCGGCAAGATGAGAAAAGGAAATGAAGCGATGATCTTTATTTGCGACAAGGATGGCTATGCTAAGGCGCAGTCAAGGCCGATGCCGGTGGATCAGGGGGAAGAGATTTTCAAAAAGATGCTTGCCGATGGCATGCTGGAATTCGCTGGCGAGATCAGGACTGTATCCTAGACTATTATCCGCGTCCCGGTTGCCTTGTTGGCTATAGCGTTCTTGATAGTTGAAGGGTCAGACTTGAGTACCACGGTCGGTATCTTGCTTCGCTCTATCACCTTGAGCGCCACGATATCCATCAGGTCGTAGGTGCCTGCCGCTGAATTTTCCGATCCCAATAGCTCGAAACATTTTTTCACTGTTATGTCTTTGAAGAGCTTTGCTCCCTTGTTCTTGTTCGGGTCAGAGTCATATATGCCATCAACATCAGTCGCGTTAAGGAACTTTTTCGCCTTGACCTTCTCCGCAATCAGTGCTGCAGTCGCGTTGGTGCTCTGCCCTGGATGCAGGCCGCCCGTGACGACTATCTTACCGCCATCGGCAGCCTGGCTCACCTGCTCCAGATCAGACGGGACTGCAGGGTATGCATTGTCTCCAAGGGCCGCTATCAGGAGCCTTGCATTGAGCCTTGAAACCTCAATGCCCATGATGTCAAGCGATGCCTCGTCTGAGCCAAAGCCCCTTGCGATGTTGATGTAGTGGCGCGCGACATTGCCTCCGCCGGCCACGACCACAGGCTGCGTCTCGCTACTAATTTCAAGAAGCATGCGTGCATATTTTTTCAGTTCATCTGCCGCATTGTCGCCGAATAAACTGCCGGATAACTTGATTACAACTCGTTCTTTAGTGCCCAAGTTTGCTCGCTCTCATGTACANNCGCGAGCGTCTGCAGCGCTTTGCTGTCCATCTTTTGTTTGTCGCGCTTGTGCAGGAATTTTTCATATACGCTCTTGAGCAACCTCCTGTCTCGATAATCACGCGCCATCTTGCCTGCAAACGCATGTTTCCCGTCAAGAACACAGAGCCGCTCAAGCGTAGCTTCGTCCGTCAGTGCAAGATAGTTTTGAAGCAAAGTGTTCGAAAGCCCGAGTGGCTCGTCTGCGGCAATCATGGCCCTCAAAAGCATGACTTCGGCAGCTCGCACGGTCTTGTGGAAGTACACCGCCTTGAACATTTCATATCTTGAAATGAGCATTGATTCGAGCGAGTTTAGTGCGGACCTGTTAATCGCGAGCCGGTTCTTTGAAACTTCAAGCGAACCTATCAGCCGATAATAATCAACCTTGGCATACTCTGCTCCAGTGAAAAGCCCGTCACGTGGCAAGTAATCCATGATATCTGCAGATAGTCCGCCGGAAACGATCTCGTTCATGAAGTTCACCTTTGACTGGCCAAACGATAGGTCGCAGATATGATCTGCGCTGTAGCCGTGTCCTCCCATGATGTCGGCTATTTCGCTTTGCATTATGATCTTCTTGCCCATCTCCTCGTGGGTAGTGTTGCAGCGATACTCGAGCACCTCTTCAAACAGGTGTGAAAATGGCCCATGCCCGATATCATGCAAGAGCGCGGCAAGTCGAAGATCCTGCACTATCTCAGCGTNNCCGGCCAGCTGCCGTATCCTCCGCAGGCGCTGGAACGCGGGGCTGTCGATGACTTCTCTTTCGGCCTGCGAGAATCTGATTGACCTGTGTACGGGATCGGTGATCTCGCCTGAAAACTCCATTGCTTTTATCACAATTCAAGAGGACTTAAACTTTCAGCTTTTTCCTTGTTATCTTCATCACTTCCTGGTGGACCTGCTCCTTGTTCTTTGAGCCGTCAATGACCTTCCACCTGAACTGCTTTGCAAACTTCAAATAATTTCTGTAGGCTTTGGCGGCGAGCTGCGGATCTGATTCAAATGTGTCCTGCGTTTCGGCGCGCTTAGTCGATATACCCGGGTTGACCAATATCACTATTACAAGGTCTTCCTCTGGCAGATTCTTGTCGAGGCTGAGAAGCCAGTTTGTGTCTATGCCGTTTGCCGCACCATAGATAAGATTTGACTGCCAGTAGCGGTTCATAACGACAATCGTACCGTTTTCCACCATGCTCTCNNTCAAGGAACGCCTTTATCTCCATCCCGATAGGCGTCGTATAATCCGGGAAATCGATAATAACGCAGACCTTGCCTGAGAACTTGAGAGCCTCGGCGAGCATTCGGGACTGGGTCGTTTTTCCTGCTTTGTCGGTGCCTTCTATTACAATTATCTTGCCCTTTGCCACCGTTTGAGGGTCATGAATGCATCAATAAAAAGATGTTGAGTGTTATTTGGCACAGGCATATGCTTATCGTATTTTACCTGCCATGCATGTCGAGAATTTAATCTGAAAAACCAACAAATTAAAATATTAACAAACATTGTAACAAATGGTCCCAGCTCAAGTGAAAGACGAGAAATCAACAATTGCGATATTTGACACGTTTAAGACCCGGAAGAACAAGTTCACAGGCGAGGCAAAGCGGCAGCGCGGAATAATCGCCCATTTGGCCACCGAGCAGAGCCCCGAGCTCCGCACCAGAACCTCAATAGCACATGCAATTGCAAAGGAGCATGGGATCCTGTGGCAGAACATCTACTCGGGTATATTTCGCGACCTTGACGAAGTTCTAATTCCAGCCGGCGTGGTGAAAGAGGGCGGCAGACTTCCGCTCAGGCGCGGGCCCAGGGCGCTCCAGCTTGAAGGCGTCCCGTTTTATGAGCTGACTGACACGGGCATGCTAGTGGCATCGGCTATTGATGAGCTAAGCGACAAGCGCCTGAAGCTGTTGCAGTCGTACATCGCGTCGCTGCCGGCAGGTGACGCAAGCTCCAGAGCTATGAAGGAAGGCATGCTTTTTCTGATATCGGCTGCACCATCGTTTGTTTCAAAGATAATAGGCGAATACATTTACGCATACAGCACTGGTGCAATAGACGCAATCGCGCCGCTTGACGCCAAGAAATTAAGATCGGTCATCGCAAAGCAAATAATAGTCGAAAAAGAGTTGGTTGAAGCCTTTATGGGTATGCAACAAGATAACAAGGATTTGGTTAGAAGCTTTTTCAAAGTTGTGACCTAGTGGCCTTCGTAACCGCAGGCAGTGCACCGGTACTTTTTCTGCTTTCCCTTGCAGCCTTCGCAGCGCCAGATCCGAGCGTTTCTGCACTTTGGGCAGCTGAAACTTTCTGACAGCTCACCCGGTCTCACTTCCTTGCCACAGGCATTGCAGGTTGGCATGTCGTACGAACCGGCGTACATTTTTCTTGGGTGCATATCCTCGCCGACCTATTTTTACTTTTGTCGGGCCCAGAAAATAAAGGATTTATACCATCCCAACTAAGTCATGATATGGGCATTGGACGATACATGGCAAGAGGTATTGCCAAGGAACTGGACAACAAATCCAGAGAATTCTACGAGTTTGTTATGCCGGCTATAGACATGTTTGAGGATGGCAATGATCTGGTAGTAGCTATTGATCTTCCCGGCTTTGCCAAGAAGGATATTAACCTCAGAATAAACGCGAACATCCTGTCGATAATCGCCAAGAGGGAACAGGACGAAGTGAATGGCACCGTCTATTACAGGCATAGGCCTGCCAAGATAGACAAGAAAGTGGTGCTTCCGATATCGGTCAAGGAAGAGGACAAGATAGTGGGCAAGGCTACGTATGAAAATGGCGTCGTGACCCTCAAGATACCGATACCAAAGTCGACCAATATCCCTATAACATGAGAAAAAGGTATCAGGTCGATTCTAAGAAATAAATCTCATTTAAGTACTTGTACCCGGGAAGGACGTCATATTCCATGCAATGACTCTCGCCATTGTCATTCTCTTCTTTTTGGCAGTGATAAGGCGGAAATAAGTCTAAAATTTCTTTTTCAACGCGACGGCAACTGCCGCAGCTGCTGCAGCAAAACCGCCATATGCCAAGTACGAATTGTATGGCAGTATCACTGCTGATCCTACAAATAGTGCAGACGCAAGGATGCTTGCAGCAAGTGTGCTCGTGTTTCTCTCCTGTCGGCCGTACGAGCCCACTGTTTCCAGGTACGTCTTGAGCAGCGGCGCGACGGTCACCGAATCCTGAATGCCCTTTACCAACCCCTTTGCATAGACCTTCACTTCTTCAATGTACGCGTCCCTCACGAGTCCCTCTTCCTCAAGCAGGTTTGCAAGTACCTTGACAAACTTGAACGGCACCTTGTGGTGCTGGTAGATGCCCTCCAGAATAGAGGCCATACGCATGTAGAGCGCAAGATTCTTTGGCAGCCTGAATGGAAAACGGCTCATGGTTTTGTTTGCAAGGTCGACGAGTGACTTTACTTCCATCCTGTCTACCTCGCTNNCAGACCTAGATAAAGCCGGATTAGCCTGATGCGGGTCTCGTTGTCCAACCTTCCGACCATACCAAAGTCATACAGTATCAGCCGACCGTCGTCGGCTACTGAGATATTACCGGGGTGCGGGTCGGCATGGAAGATATCGTGGCGCAAAAGCATCTTGAAGAACAGCCTGTGCGCGCGAACCACCAGCTTTTCCCTGTCAATGCCTTTTTCGTCCAGCCTTGCAATATCGGTGATCTTTATTCCTGGCACGTATTCCATCGTAAGCACATGCCTGCTGGTCCTTTCCATAAACACATCAGGTACGACAACGGACGGATCGCCTGCTAGGTTGTGCCTGATCGTTAGCAGGTTCTGAGCTTCTATGCGGTAGTCCATCTCTTCGTGGACAGTCTCGATGAACTGCGCCAACATGCCCTCCGCAGAGAACCGCAGGTTGGGATCAATGAACCGAGTGGCAGGCGGCAGTATTTTTTTCAGGACGTAAATGTCATCCTCAATCATCTTCTCAATGTTTGGCCTGCCCACCTTGACCATCACTTGGTGACCGGAGTATTTCGCGACATACACCTGTCCGAGGGACGCACCCGACAGCGGCGCGGTGTCAAACTCTTCAAACGCGTCCTCCACCTTTCCCAGCTCGCCTTCGATTATTGGCCTTATTTCATCGAACCGAGCAGGTGGCACGTCGTCCTGCAGTTTCGCAAGAACTTCAAGGTATGGCTGCGGTAGGATGTCAACCCGAGTTGAAAGCCACTGGCCAAGTTTGATGTACGACGGCCCGAGGTCGATGAAAGTCTTAAGCGCCCTGCGAGCGTGCCGGCGATATTTTTCTTCATCAACATTCTTGCCCTCTCTCTTCACCCATTCGCGCCTGTCCCGGCGCAGGCTGATGATGACTGGCAGAAGCTTCAGCATGACTTTTGCGGTATGCAGCTTTGAAGGGTGTGGGAAAACAGGGGTTTTGTCGATGCGGTCTTTTCTGACCTGGGACGGGTGCTCCACTCTTTATTATCTCCTTTTTTTCATTGAACTGGCCGCATTGAAAACAAGGTTCCCGGCNNACAGTCTCCTTGAAATCAATTATCGGTCTAACAGCCTTTGGCACAATGATATTGCCCTCACCATCAATGAATTCCACGATTCAGAAAGAGCCTCAAATCGCATATAAAATTAGCGAATAAGTTTAATCCCACGCCTCACCCCGTAATGGCAATGGGTGGCGTCAGAGTAATCGAGAGCAGAAGGATCTATTCCGGCGGCATCAAATTGAGAAAGGACAGATTCTTGTTGGGCGACAGGGTGATCGACAAAGAGATAGTCGAGCACCAAGACTCTGTTGGGATAGTCGCAGTCAGGGGCAGAGATGTCATCCTGGTCGCGCAGTACAGGCGCGCTGCAGGCAAAGTGCTACTTGAGATACCGGCGGGCAAGATGGAAAAGGGCGAGAAGCCGAGGGAAGCTGCGATTCGCGAAATGGCTGAGGAGATCGGCTATTCTGGCAAGCTCGAGTTGCTGATGAAATGGTACCTCGCTCCTGGCTACTCCACAGAGCTCATGCACGTGTTTGTCGCCACCAACCTGAGAAAGACAACGCGCGGGCCCTTGGACGATGATGAGAACATCAGGATAAGGAAAGTGAAATTGAGGATAGCCGTCACGAAGTGCCTCAGCGGTGAGATCCAAGACAGCAAAACCGTGGCTGCGCTTCTAGGCTACAGCCAGTCCGACTGAACCGGCTGGTACACTTTTTTCCTTGCGTCATCGAGGCTGTTCCTCTCGATTATTAGTCCTTGGCGCTTCAGGTCGTCAACCGCGGCCTGTACCGTTCTCCTTGGTAGGTGGCTCATCGAAACAAGCTCGCTCTGATCAATCGGGTGCTTTGTGCGGATTACAAAGTAAATGAACTTTGCAGCGGGTCCGCCCTCAGGGTTCCTGCGCAAATACGACACGCCGAACGCAGATTTTGAGAGAAAACCCCTACGCTGCGACTCGACAGACGCAACCGCGTCCGGGTGCACCTCTGCCAAATTGACGCGTTGGCCAAACTCGGCAATGAGCGCCGACTGCTGCGACTCGAGCAGCGTCTCGAAGATGAACGTGCTTGGCGGGTACTTGTTCGTAATCGCGCCAACAAAGCTCCACTTCACTAGTGCTTTCTCGTCGTAAATGCCGACGTTGATCCCTTCGTTTGCCTCAAGCACTATTTTCTTCGAGCCTAGTTTTACTGCCTCCTCTATCTTGTCCAGCGTAGCATCGATCCCGAGCTGGTGGCGCGGGTCCTTCTTGCCTACTTTCCACTGGAACTCGAGGCCGGCAGATTTGATCACGTTAATTATCTTACGTTTCTGATCAACCGAGAGGTCGATGCTATTCTCGCCAATTTCGATGATGTCGAAGCTTACCTTTGCAGCGTCCTTGACGAATCTCTCGAGGGAGTTTTCCGAGATCGCAAACTCGGTTATAGTGCTGCCTGTCGAGACGCGCACGCCGAAATCATGATAGAACTTTATCTTTTTCTTGAGGCTGTCTTCCGATACTAGCAGTGGGAACGCACCATAGATCTTGACCACGTCGATGAAAGGGGCTATTACCTCAAAGTTCTCTTTGTCAATACCCTGCAGCTTGTCTATGGTGCAGGTTATCCCCTCTTTGCGTGGCTTTTTTGCATCTACCCTGTTCTTTGCAAGGTCGTCAAGCATACCGAATTATGATATATGCAGATTTTGCGCATATTTTAGTTTGTGGATTCTGCGTATTATTCATCTCAACGGGTCGGGCTATTCGGAGTGGTCATCGAGTCCCCAGCGTGACCTTACCTTTTCCTCAACCTTACGGAATAGTACCCTGTCAAACACTATGCCTATTGCAAAAATTGTGATCATGATGGTGATGATGTCTCCCATGAAGTGGAAATTTCTTGCAGAGCTCATCACGTATCCTAGACCGGGCTCTGATGTTATCGTTATCAATATTTCAGCTCCAATGAGCGCGTGCCATGCAAACGACCAAGCTTGTCGGATTCCTAGAATAAGCGAAGGAGTCGCTGCAGGGATCATTACGTGTTGGAACAGCGCAAACCCTTTTGCGCCCATGTTGCTGGCCGCTCGCAAGTAGATCGGCGGTATGTTGCGAATCGAGCTGTACGTGGTAATCATTACAGAGAATACAGAGGCCATCACGATTACAAACAATATCGCCATGTCGTTGTAGCCAAATGGAAGAATGGCAAATATGGCCCATGCAATGCTCGGAAAAGTCAAAAGACCTACGGCAAAAGAGCTCATCGTCTTGCCAAATCCCGGAAACTTGACCATTGCGAGGCCTACTGCTCCTCCTATGCCAATTGACATCAAGAATCCGGCGGCAAGCCTCAATAGCGTTATACCAGTACCCACTACCAGCGAAGAATTCGCTACTAGGTTAGTCATCGAACCAAGAACCATTGCAGGAGATGGCATGAGAAATTCTGGCCAAATTCTAAGCAAGAATACAAATTGCCATATGCCCACAAATGCGGCCAGGAATAACGCAACGTTGGCAGCATCTGTTACGTCTAATTTGGCTTTGCTGCGTCGTTTATCTAACTGTGTTTTCTCTTCTAACAAATTGGAACTCCTCTTCTAGCTCTTTCAGGATCTGCCTCTTGATTACGGTGATTTGTGGGCTTTCCACATCTCTTGGCCTTGGAAGGTTTATCGAGAATTCTCTCTTGATGCTTCCAAGCCGGGGAGAAAGCACTATGAGCCGGGTGCCAAGTGCCAGTGCTTCGTTTAGGTTATGAGTGACGAACAGAATTGTCTTTTTCGTTTCATCGTGGATCTGCAACAGTTGGTTGTGCAGCATTTCCCTTGTCTGCATGTCTACCGCAGCAAAAGGCTCGTCCATGAGCAAAATGTCCGGATTCATTGCGAGGGCTCGTGCTATAGCCACCCTCTGTTTCATCCCACCAGACAGCTGATAAATGAACGAATCTGCAAACTTTGACAGCTGCACCATGTCGATAAAGCGAATTGCGGCCTGCATTTGCTCACTCTTTGGAACTCCTGCAAGTTTTAGTCCAAACTTGACGTTTTCGAGAACTGAAAGCCAAGGAAAGAGCGCGCTTCCCTGAAATATTACCAGTCTGCCAGGATCAGTAGAGGTCTTGTGCTTGCCCTTGACCAATATGCTGCCGGAGTCTGGTCTATCAAGTCCCGCAATGATGTTGAGCAAAGTGCTTTTTCCGCAGCCAGATGGTCCCACAATGGTTACAAATTCGCCATCGTTGATGTCGATNNAAGGCGCAATAGGCGCCATCTAGGTGCATCTTTTGCGTCATTGTATCTCAGCAAGCCCCTTTTCTTTAAGAACTTGATTCAGGATCGTCAAGTCGTAGATTTTTGACAGATCCGGCCTCTTATTTCCCAAGAACCCAATGTCAAATGCATTGTTAGCTGACTCGAACAGCGATTCTTTTAAGGGGTCCCATGTCAGTTTCATTCTCGAGAACCCTTCTTCAAACTCGTCTACAGGGATGGTTTTGCCGGTGAGTTGTTGTAGCTCTACGTTGAACAATCGCATTGCTTCATCCGGATTTTCATTTATCCATTTGGTTTCATCGATATGCGCTTCTAGCAGCTTGCTAATTATTCTAGGGTTCTTTTCCAAATAATCCGTTCTGGCGATAATGTGCGCGGTGACGAACTCTCCATTCGGCCACAATTCTCGCTCGTCCAAGAATATTCTTCCGTTTGCTTCTTTAACCAGCCTGGCTCCCCAGGGCTCAGGCACCCATGCACCTTGAATATCCTTCTTTATCATTAATGTAAGAATGTCTGCGTTTTCTACCGGCAGCACTTCTACATTGCCGCCTTTTTCTTTTGTTTTATAACCATTGTCAAGCAGGTACTTTCGCAGCGCGACATCCTGTGTGTTACCAAGTTGCGGCGAAGCAAATTTCTTGTTGGCAAGATC
>DAOL01000045.1 GCA_002501845.1 Nitrososphaera sp. UBA217 | reverse complement strand
GGTTTCAGCAAACTAGGTTTTTTGTTAGCACTTTCGGTGACGCTTTTAGTGAGTTCGATTGCGATGGCCGGGAATACTCTAATGCCAAGCAAACTTTAAAAACATATTGTAAACTTGAGCAGTCATACGGAAGGTAATGCCCTATATCATTGAACGTAAGTGGCGCACATTTAGTCATTGAAAGCAAAAAGCCGGATGCTGACAGAGCCTTCTTTCGCGACATCTTGGGTTTTGCATATGTTGATGCCGGTGATGGATGGCTGATATTTCGCCTACCTAAAGCAGAGGTGGCGTTCCATCCAATCGATAATAATAACACTGNNCTGACAGGTTCGTAACATGGAAATGTTGTACCGCAGTCAAATCCTCTGGAGATATCCATGAACTTTTGTTGCGGCCAAAATAGTATTATTACTAAATGATTGATAATCCTGAATTAATCCTCTGTAGTGAAGAAGGATAATTCTTGTTAACTATATAGTCAATAGTGGGAAAATACTCCTGTGACTTGTAACAAGACACTCACTCAATACACTAACTGTCATGATAACCAAATCCAAAAGCCAAAGCTGCAATGACGGCCGCTGTCGCACGATCGCTCATGATTATAAGCTGATAGATTCTACACTTATAGTCGCGTGATTGCCAAATACTATTGACAATGTCCAATTAGAAAGAGAGGATTCTTTGGACATTCGAAACAGATTATTGGACACGACACCTGAAGAAAGAGGAAGGCGTGGCGTAAGCAAGTCCAAGCGTTGGTATCAAAGGAATACAAAGTGCTCCGTCGATTGTCTTTGTAGGTTCGAGCCCAGAGGGACTAGAACGTGAGAACAATGGGGTTCTGACACTTCGTAGCTTTTGAGCATTGGCTACTTTCAACAAAATTTCATGCATGTCGTAACTTCCAAACTGATAGGAGTACGGAACATGACTGAATTAAAGACATTGTTCATAAACACTATTCAAGAACAAAGTACGGGCCCGTCGGGATTGCAACCTTTGATTTCGAGGGTTCTAATTACTAGGCGCAATGAGCCTTCTCGAAGTGCGGATGGCCCATGCCCCCAAACTTATGTTGACCACTGAAGCAAAGATGAACGCGAGGGTTCGATAGAAGTTGGGGTCAGAAGTGGTGGACAGAATCCGAGTGAGGTCGGAATAGGTGATCAGGATGAAGACGGCAGTGCTAGCGACCGCGCCCGCGTAGCCCCAGAACTTCTTTCTTGCAGATCCGTAGGCGAAGACCAAGAACAGCGAGCCGGAGCCAAAGAAAAGAGTTGAGACGATAATGACTCGACCCATCGGCCAGATAGAGCCGAATTGTTCCAAAATCAAAGTCGTCGTCAGGAATACGATGGCAGCTGAAACCACCAACGACGCAGTAAGGGCAAGGGCCACTTTGGATTTCGAGTTACTAGAAGCCCGTAGTGATTTTTTCGACAATTGTGAGAATAAATGGACTCCTTGATATATTGAATGGGGCATAAGTTACGTAACTAAGTTACATCACAGTTTATCAATTGACTAGAGCACGTATTTGCCGTAGTAAATGAAGTCGTTCAAAAAGTATACAATCATAGGCTTAGGACTCAACCTAATGGGATTTGCATTGGGTTTCGCAGGACAGGGCCTTTATCAACTGGGTATCGTGAGCCTAAACTCTGGATTTGCGACGGTAGAGCCTTTTGGGGATCTGCTATTCGGTCTCGGTATTGTCGTCGTAGTTGCAGCATCAGCTCGATCAGGTGTAGAAATGAAATACATCGTGATAGCAGGAGCAGTAATCGGCATGGGACTCTTCTACAAGTCTGCGCTTCATGAAATCCACATAGCATCAGGCATTGGGCTTGGTCTTGCGCACACTGCACATATTGGACTAGGGGCGATTCTGATAACTATCGGCGCAGCAGCATTAACAGCGTTATCACTGCGGAGCAAAGGCGACATCGAAGTGAAGAAAAGTGTGTAACAGATACGTGCGTGATTCCATCATGGAAAAATATAGCTTAAAGTTGATTAAACGAATGGATAATCCATTTCTGGAAATTCTGGGAAGAAGCGTCTGTCCTCTTATGGGCTTGGCTCTAGTTAAGCCTTGTGCCTTAGTAGTAATTCCGGCTCCGTCACTTGGATCTTCTTCGCCTTCTTGGGCGCTCTTCTTCTCCCATGTTCTCTTCAATTGTCTTTGCAGTGTTGAAAGTCCCAAAAGAACCCCTATAAGACTTGCTGATTGTCACCAATACGTGACCTTGATGATAGAGCGCCCCTTCGGGATCGCACCCATCAATTTCGAAGGTTCTAATTACATGGTGCTAATGACTGATATATTCAAATATCGGGCATGTAGTCGGGTTTTTGGTCAGCCCGGTCGTCTAGTGGCCAATCTCCAAGGTTGAGGGCTAGGGATTCCAGGCTCTGGATCTTACTAGAAGAAAAGAAACCTGGAGACAGCAGTTCGAATCTGCTCCGGGCTACCATTTCTTTTTTCTTATGATGTAGGACCCGCTTCTAGTATCTCTTTTGAAACGCTGCCAAACTTTTCAAAGTTCCTTACAAAGAGCGCGGCCAATCGTTTTGCGGCCGCATCATACCTGTCCTTGTCTGACCAAGTGTTGCGTGGGTCGAGCACTTCGTCGGGCACTCCGGGGCACGATGTTGGTATGTCAATGTTGAATATCGCATGGTGCCTAACTGGAACTCTTTCAATTTCGCCTTTGAGGGCCGCGGTGACCATCGCTCTTGTATAATCGAGGTTCATCCTCTTGCCGATGCCGTAGGGCCCTCCCGTCCATCCTGTGTTGATGAGGTATACGCGAGTGCCATGCTCGGTCATCTTTTTTCCAAGCATTGCGGCATACTTCAAAGCGTGTAGTGGCATGAATGGGGCTCCAAAGCATTGAGAAAATGTTTCTTTCGGCTCTGTTATGCCGCGCTCAGTCCCGGCTAGCTTGCTGGTGTAACCTGACATAAAGTGGTACATCGCGCCTTCTTTTGTCAGTTTTGCGATCGGAGGCATCACGCCAAATGCGTCTGCAGTCAGGAACACAATGACTTTTGGGTGTCCAGCTATACTAGGGATCACCGCACCATCTATGTAATCCAGAGGGTAAGCCACGCGCGTATTTTCGGTCAAACTTCCGTCATCAAAAACCGGCTCCCTTGTGCCGTCGCAAATGACGACATTTTCCATCACAGAGCCAAAGCGGATCGCGTTCCAGATCTGTGGTTCCTTGTCTTTTTTCAGGTTGATGCACTTGGCGTAGCAGCCGCCTTCAAAATTAAAGATGCCACTATCAGACCAGCCGTGTTCGTCGTCCCCTACCAGCCGGCGGTCCGGATCTGCCGACAATGTCGTCTTGCCCGTGCCAGAAAGGCCGAAGAAGAGCGCAGTGTCGCCGGCTTTGCCGACGTTGGCTGAACAGTGCATAGGAAATATTTCTTTCCTTGGCATGACAAAGTTCATTATGGAGAACATAGCCTTTTTTATTTCTCCAGCGTACGAAGTCGATCCAATAAGCACCAGTTTCTTCTTGAAGTTGATTATGATGAAGGTCTCAGTTCTGGTACCGACCTCTCCAGGGACCGCGGCAAAGTCATCGCATGAGAGCATGGTGAATTGAGGCTTGAAGTTCTCGTGCTCCTCTTGGGTTGCCCTGATGAACAGCTGTCGGGCAAAGAGGTTGTGCCATGCCCTGTTATTTATCACCCTTATCGGCAGCCTGTTCTCAGGATCTGCCCCCACAAAGCCGTCAAAGATAAAGAACTCTTTGTCTTCGACATGGCCCTTCATCCTATGGAATATCTTATCAAAGTTCTCCTCAGAGATTGAGTGGTTAACCTTGCCCCAGTCGACGATGCTATGTGTGACCTCGTCATCGACAATGTACTTGTCGTCAGGCGACCTGCCGGTGAACCTGCCAGTCTTGACAGAGAGCGCCCCTGTTGAGGAGAGGATACCCTCCTTCCTATTGATAATTAGCTCGACTAAGGACGGAACTGACAGGTTGTCATGAGCCCTGCCAACCTTGATATCCATCTCCGCGAGCTGTATCATTGACTTTGTAGTTATAATCTTTGGGTTTTCTCCTAGAAGCACATGATTTTAACATTGACTGCAGATTTAATCGATTTAGTGGAATAGTCATAGAAGCGAGTTCCGCCTCTATCTACTTTTTTCTATTCGGATCGAGCTCGTATAGTTTTTTTCTTGATAACAGAGCTGTAGCGGGACTTGAGCGTTGAAATGAAGCGGTCGATTTCGGCAGGCGTCAGCAGGACCATTTCTACGTCGGGAACCAAGCTTTGTGTGAGTGAAAGCTGGTAGCTTAAAAAGATTTTCAGACTAGGCACGCTCCATTCGAGTTTTTCAGGCAACGTTTTGACTGCGAGCTACCGGCAACATGGGCGGGCGCAGCTATAACTGCGTTAGCGCCGTTCTTATTTTGTCAGCCTTACTTGTTAGAATGCGGAGAAACTCGGCAAACTCCTCCTGTGTGGCATTACGCTTGAGCGCGCGTCTTGTCTGATAGTGAAATGAGTTGTATATGCGTCCGATGGCTATGCCAAACGCAAAGTCCTCTTGGTTCCCGACCGGGATGTGTACAAGGCTTTGCATGATCTTTGAAATTTCGTCGATATTTGACACTGTCTCGTCTATCTTGCCCAGCACCGCCTTCTTTACCCTGGCGTCCATCGGCCCTGATGTAGGTTCATGCATGCGCTATTAAAATAATCCGTAGCGAGACGACTTGAGGTCTGATAGCAGATTAAATTGGATCTTGTCGGCAGCACCATTCGTTTTCGCCCGCCGATTGAGCCAGCTGACGAACTTTTGTTCAAGCGTGCTTCCCTTGATATCCAAAATGCCGNNCATCCTAGCGTCCGGCTCAGTAGAGGCCACCTGGATAACTATGAGCTCTGGGTCGAACTCTGACACACAATATACTAGACGTGTAGGCTATTTTTGCGCTTTTATCATGCTTGTCAGGTCGATGCTAAAAAAAGTCTTTAGTATACCGACGTAAGTCTGAACAGGCGGAGGGACTTCGCCTTCGCAAGCAACCCCCATGTTCCACGCGTTTATCCATATCACCATTCCCTGCAGCATGTTG
>DAOL01000068.1 GCA_002501845.1 Nitrososphaera sp. UBA217 | reverse complement strand
AGCTTGAACAGCGCGAGCCGCCACATGATCAACAAGAGGAAGCTTTCGCTTATGAAGAAAACTGCATTTCTAGTAAATACCGCACGAGGGAACGTGGTAAATGAAGTTGACCTTGCCAAAACGCTCAAGAGCAATCAGATCGCGGGCGCAGCTCTTGACGTATTTGAAAATGAACCTTTGCCAAGAACAAGCCCGCTCTTGCATTTGAAAAACGTGGTTCTCTTGCCTCACATTGGAAGTGCGACGTACCAGACCCGTTCCAAGATGGCACAAGTCGCTGCCAAGAATTTGCTTGATGTTCTGGCTGGAAAAGAGCCCGATCCAAGATTCCTAGTGAACCCGGAAGTGAAAAACACACGGCCATTATGATTTCTTGTTTGGCTTAAGGTGCCACTCGCCAGTCGCGTCTATCCAAACTTTGCAATCAAGTTTTTTTTCCATTTCGCCCAGCAGTTCTTCAGTATTCAGGTTCGTTGCCAGAGAAATCTTCGCAGTTTTCAGTTTTTCAAGAAACTCGGGAGTCTCGTCCTCGATTATCAATTACTTTGACTCCCACTCTTTCTTCTTCCTATCATACTCTGCGCGACTGTATACTGGTTTTGCTGGATGACCCATAACTACAGTGTCAGGAGGGACGTCCCTTGTAACTACTGCAGCCATTGCGACGACGCTCTTTTTGCCAACGCGAACTCCAGGCTTGAATACTGATCTCCCGCCTATTATCGCGCCATCCTCTACGACAACCCCCACCATCTTTGGGCTCATCGGGTACGGATCATTTGTGAATGCTGCAGCCGGACCTATGAACACATTCTTGCCAATCACGGTGAGAGGTGGGATGTAAACTGATCCTTCAATTCGGGTGTTCTCTCCGATCTTAACCTTGTAGTCGACGTGCGTCAGCGATCCTATCATGACATTGTCCCCTATTTCAGCTTCGCTTCCGACGTATGCAAAGTGCCAAATCTTTACGTTCTTGCCTATCTTAGCTGTCTTGGCGACATAGTTTGTCACGCCGGCCGGAGCAGAATAGTTGCTCATCGCTTCACAGATGCCATGGGTTTCCTTGCTTTATAACTTTCTCAGGAATTTTGCTTTGCCATTTCTTCAGGAAACCGATGTCCCGATCCTTCTGCTTTTCACGGAGCTCGTCAGGCAGCATGACCGGTATCTCATCAATAATCGGGTAGTAGCGACTACATTTCGTGCAAAAGAGCAGGCCCTCCTTGACCGTTTGGTCTTCCGAGACAATCTCGAACAATTCAAGCGGGTAGTGCTTGTCTATTGGACATGCAAGTATGTCAAGCATCGATTTTTTCATTTTAGATCCAAATATACAGGCGAACCAGTATTACTTGACAGTATCGCTGCCTCGGCCACCCTTGTCACGTTTGTCGCGTCGGATGCTGTCACCACTATGTTTGCCTTGCCTTCTATTGCATCTTTGAAATTCCGTAGCTCTAATGTTAGCGGCTCCTGAAACTGCTTACGGGGCATTATCGTCGCATCGGCGTGATCTATCCTGATCTCTTGCGTCAAAAAGTCGCCGGTGATTATGCCATCGCTGCAGACGGCGCTAAAAGTCCTGACCTTCTTTGGAGTGAGCCAGTTGGATGCTATGATGGCGACCTTCTGTCCTTCGAACCCGAGCATGATTGTTGCAAAATCTTCAAATGAATGGAAACGCTTGCCGGCGCGCGCAAAAACAACGTTTGGCCGGCTGCCGAAAAGGAACATTGCCGCGTCGATGTCGTGAACGGAAGTGTCGTATATCACGCCCACGTCCTTTATGTGAAGCGGCATTCTGTTCTCTCTGTGGAACTCGATCATCATCGGGTCGCCGTACATACCGCCCTCTATGAGCTTCCTTGCATCACTCACGGCAGGGTTGAATCGCTCAACGTAGCCGGACGTCAGGATAACCTTTTTCTTTTCCGCGACTTGCATCATCTCTTCGCACTCTTTGGATGAAAACGACATCGGCTTTTCCACAAATGTATTCACGCCGCGTTCCATCACTTTTTTTGCAACAGTGGCGTGCGTCTTGGTCGGGGTACATACTAGGCAGCCATCAAGTCGCTCCTTGTCAAGCATCTCTTCAATAGAAGAATACGCCTGCGCGCCGTGCTTTCCGGCTATCTCTTTTGCCCTCGCGGCATCAAGGTCACAGATGACAGTAAGGCAGCCAAGCTCCTTCAGCACCCTTGCGTGGTTCTTGCCCCAGCCGCCAACCCCAATAACTGCTATCTTGGTGTCTACCATACGGGGGTCAACCAGTCCAAGTAGTCCTTACTGCTAGCGGATACGATTTTGGCATACATTTCACGTATGCTTTTTGTCACAGGGCCTTCCTCGNNGGGATGGGTCGCTCTGACACTTCGTGGCCCAGATCTCTAGCGATCTTTATCGCGCTTTCGCGGGTTATTCCTTCAAGCGCAGAATCAGCAAAGTAAGGAGTATAGATCTTGCCACCTCTGACAAGAAAGATGTTCTCGCCCGAAGCCTCACTGACGTTGCCAGACATGTCAAGCAAGATCGACTCGTCGTAGCCGTTGTTCTTGCTTTCCTGCGTCGCCAGGACTGAATTGAGGTAGTTGCCCGCAGCCTTTGCAAGTGGCGGAGTGCTACTGTCGTTGATGCGCCGCCACGAAGAAACACATGCCTTGATCCCTTCCACATTGAAATACTTTGCAAATGGAAAAGCAATAATGACGGTGTGGGTTGGTGAATT
>DAOL01000054.1 GCA_002501845.1 Nitrososphaera sp. UBA217 | reverse complement strand
TGGGTATGGCAGAATTCGGCTTTCAAGGAAGAGAGCTATGGAAGGCTTGACATCACGCACCATTCCGCGCTTGCCAAGGAAGAAGTGCAAAAGATCGAGCATGCGGCGAACCGCGTCATCAGGGAAAACCACCCGGTTGTAGTCAAGACTTATGACCGCGGTGATGCCGAGCAGGAATTCACTTTCCGCATCTACCAAGGCGGAGTAGTGCCGACAAGCAACGTAAGAATAGTCAACATCAAGGGATGGGACATTGAAGCCTGTGGAGGGACGCACGTAAAAAGCACCGGCGAGATTGGATTGGTCAAGATAGTTAAATCAGAGAGGATCCAAGACGGAGTAGTCAGGCTGGAATTCGTTGCCGGCGAAGCTGCGGTCAACTACATGCAGAAGCTGGATGGCCAGCTTGCGACTATAGCGCAGGCCCTTGGCTCGAGCAGGGAAAAAGTGATCGAGTCATTTAACAAGTCGATGGAGGAAGCCGAAGCGGCGAAGAAGAAGGTGCGGACAATGCTGAGAGTCGTCACAGGCCCGATTGCAAAGGACATTTCAGAACGTGCTAAGAAACTTGCGTCGGGCATACACATGTACAGCACCTACGACGAAGAGCTGGAGGAGGACTATCACATTGCAGTCGGCGAAAAGGCGATCGAGCTCGACAAACATCTGATATACCTTGCGCTTGTGTCAAAGGGAGAGGGCATTAGGGTCATTGTATTTGCCGGCGAAGCAGCACGCAAGAAAGTCAAGGCCGGCGTAATTGCAAAGCAGGTCTCTGCCAAACTTGGCGGATCTGGCGGCGGAGACGATCGCTTTGGACAGGGCGGCGGCAGGTCAAAGGATAGAATAAAAGAAGCATTATTGTTGGCTGAAGAGGCTGCAAAGTAACTGTGAGCGATCGCATAGACTGGAATTCGATTGAGAACAAGTGGATAAAGAAGTGGGATGAGCAAAAGCTCTTTCAGGCAGACCCTGACAGCAGGAACAAGTATTTCGTCACTGTAGCCTACCCATATCCGAATTCGCCACAGCACATTGGCCACGGCAGGACGTACACGCTTGCAGATGCACACGCCCGCTACATGAGGATGAAGGGCTATAATGTCCTCTTCCCAATGGGTTTCCATTACACCGGAACTCCGATCCTTGCCATGTCGCGCAGAGTTGCTGCCGGCGACTCTGAATTGATGGATACTTTCCACAAGATTTACAAGTTGTCTGACGACGTCATCTCGACGTTTGTCGAGCCGATCAAAATAGCAAGTTACTTCCACAACGAGATCAAGGCTGGCATGAAGGAGATGGGATATTCGATCGACTGGCGGCGCGAGTTCACCACCATAGACAAGATGTATTCCAAGTTCATTTCATGGCAATTCCGCACTTTGCGAAAGAAGAAACTGATAGTGCAGGGGTCGCACCCGGTGGGATGGTGCCCACGCGATCAGAATCCTGTGAGCCAGCACGACACGATGGGCGACGTAGAACCGGATTTCAACGAATACACTGTAATCAAGTTCAGGTCAGGCGATAGCATACTACCCGCGGCAACGCTCAGGCCTGAGACACTTTTTGGTGTCACCAATATGTGGGTCAACCCTGATGTCGATTACGTTCAGGCAAAGGTTGATGGCGAGAAATGGATCGTGAGCAAGGAAGCGGCGAGAAAACTAGAGTTCCTCAACCACAAGGTCGAGGTCATCAAGACAGTCAGGGGCAAAGAGATCATTGGTCAGAGCGCTACCAACCCTGTCAACGATGCTGCAGTTCCGGTCTATCCTGCGTCGTTTGTTGAAGCTGACAGCGGCACAGGTATCGTCATGTCGGTTCCGGCGCACGCGCCGTACGACTACCAGGCGCTTGAAGACCTGAAGGCAGACAAAAGGACGCAGAAAGAGTTTGGCATTTCTGTCGACGTTGATCCAGTAACAATAATCGGGTCAGAAGAATACTCGGGCATACCGGCAAGAGAAGCGATCAAACAAGTGGGCGCGACCGGCCAGAACGACGTCAAGCTCGAAAAGGCCACAAGCGACCTTTACTCCCGCGAGTTTTACAAGGGCAAAATGATGGAAAACACCGGCAGGTTTGCTGGCATGACTGTAGCCGTGGCAAAGAACGAAGTCAAACAAGGTCTCATGAAGTCCGGAGCGGCAGGCACGATGTACGAGCTTGTTAACAAGCCGGTAAAGTGCAGGTGTGGTACAGAATGCGTCGTAAAACTGTTGAGCGACCAGTGGTTCCTGAATTACGGCAACAAGGAATGGAAGGGACTGGCGCACGAATGCGCGACCAACATGGACATTGTGCCGCAGGACATCCGGCAGGAATTTGATTATGTCATCGACTGGCTGCGTGAGCGGGCTTGCGCGAGAAAGTCAGGCCTTGGCACAAAGCTGCCATGGGACGAGGAGTGGATAATCGAGAGCCTCTCAGACTCGGTCATTTACATGGCATACTATGTCATCGCAAAGTTCGTCGACAGCAAATCTCTAAACGACGATAGCATCAACGACGCGTTCTTTGACTATGTATTGCTCGGTATCGGCAATGCTAATCAAGTAGCCAAAGAGTGCAAGGTCCCTATCCAAATAGTAGAGCAGATCAGAAAAGAATTCGGCTA
>DAOL01000067.1 GCA_002501845.1 Nitrososphaera sp. UBA217 | reverse complement strand
GACAACGGGAGCACCTTTGAAAAAGCTCACAACATTAGCACCAACACTTCCATAACTAGTGGGACCAGGGCATGAAAAAGGTGCGGGAGGTGGGATTTGAACCCACGAACCCCTAAGGGATAAGAGCCTCAGTCTTACGCCTTTGACCAAGCTGGGCGACTCCCGCGCCCGTTAAGACGCCTGCCTCGCGCTAATTTGAATATTGCGTGGCGACAATGGTTTTTATAATGCCTGCGCACATTGACAGAAGCAGATGCTCATCCCGGTTCGGTGTTTTACCTGTGGCAATCTTATCGCAGACAAGTATGCCGAATATTCAAACCGAGTAAAGGCCGGCGAGGACCCGGCAAAGGTTATGGACTCACTCAACATCAAGCGCTACTGCTGCAGGAGAATGTTCATTTCAAGCATCGAGACGATCTACCAGATTATTCCTTACTACGAAGCGCTCAGAAGGCGCATGTCAGAGATCCANNAACAAGGTCGAAAAGGCACTTGCAGCATTCAATGGAAACTCAAAAAAGTTTGTTGGCTTGCAGGCAGAGAGTCTGCAGGAAGTATTTGACGCATTAAGATCGATCGATAAGACAGACAACTATGCTACGATTGGCGGGTCAGTAGCGTATGCGCTCTCTATCGCGGCTGTTGACTCGGCAGCCAAGGCGCTCAACATCCCACTTTTTAAGTTGCTCAAAGCAAGCAAGCCTTTCAGTTTCCCGTTTCCACTGGGCAACATTCTTGGTGGCGGCGCGCATGCGGGGCCAGGCACCCCCGACATTCAGGAGATATTAGCCTGCCCTGTGGGCGCAAAGAGCATAGTAGAAGCGCTAGAGATGAATTTCAAATTGCACGCCGAGACGCGCAAGGTCATCGAGTCAATCGATAGGCGTTTCACGTATGGCAGGGGCGACGAAGGCGCATGGGCTCCAAATGTGAACAATGATCGTGCACTCGAAATAGTGGAAAAGGCTGTCAAGAATTGTGGGTATACGCTCGGCAAAGACATGGCAATTGGGATCGATTTTGCCAGTTCGTCATTCTGGGACGAAAAGAACAACGTTTACGATTACGCCCGGCAGGGGATCAAGCGCGATGCCGGCGAGCAGATAGAGTTTGCAAACAGGCTAATACGCGATTACAGGCTCATTTATACCGAAGACCCCGTGCACGAGGGCGACTTCCAGAGCATGGCAACGTTAACAAAAAAGAACCCCGGGACCTTCGTGACTGGAGACGACATGCTGGTCACAAACGCTTGCAAGGTGAAGGAAGCCGTCAAATATGGCGCATGCAGCGGCGCTATATTAAAAGTCAACCAGGCAGGCAGCCTGTATGATGCGATGAAATTTGCCGAAGAATGCGATAAGAACGACATCAAGATAATAACATCGCATAGATCAGGTGAGTCTATCGATTCGCACATCTCCCATATCGCAATCGCAACCGGATCCAAGATGATAAAGACGGGCGTCCTCGGGGGCGAGCGCGTTGCAAAGCTGAACGAGCTAGTGCGCTTGACAGAGTATGATTTAATAGAAGGTATGGCCGAACTGTCCTCTGCATAATATGAGCAATCCCGAAGATACCATCGAGGAGTCCGGTGCAGTAATTGAAGAGTCTGCGCCCATTGAAACTCAGGAAGGTCTGGAGGCAATTGATACCGATAATTTAGAAAAGATGATACTTTCAACGGGTATCCGCGTAGGCACGCCGGTTAAGACAAAGTTTATGGCGCCGTTCATAGTCAAGGCCAACCCGGAAGGGCTCTATATTCTTGACATCAGTAAGACCCTGGCAAGGGTCGACGTCGCTGCCAAGTTCATTGGCAGAGCAAACATTGCCAAGGTCGCCGTGACTTCTGCACGCGAATACGGCAAGACTCCGGTGGAAAAGTTCTGTGAGCTGACAGGCGCCACACAGATTCTGGGCCGCTTCATGCCTGGCACGTTCACCAATCCGTCGCTCCCCAGCTACATGGAGCCGGAAATTGTGGTCGTGACCGACCCACAGGCAGACCAGCAGGCCGTCCTTGAAGCTACCAGGGCGGGAGTGCCAGTCATTGCAATCGCCAATAGCGACAATGTCACTTCAAAGGTTGACCTGGTGATCCCTGCAAACAACCGCGGACGCAAGGCGCTTGCAACTGTTTACTGGCTCCTTACAAGGGAAGTCCTCAAGAAGCAGGGAGCGATCAAGTCCGACAGCGAGATGCTGGAGAAAGCTTCGATCGACGACTTTGAAACAAAGTTAGTCGAGGAAGTATCTTGACAAAAAGAGCGCCCGCTGTTGCCGGCATGTTTTATCCCGACAATCCCAGAGAGCTGAAGGGGCTTGTGGACCAATCATTCAGAAACGAGCGATTTGGACCCGGTAAGGCCCCGCCTTCTGACAGCAAGAACAGGATCTACGGCATAGTCTCTCCCCACGCCGGCTATGTTTATTCCGGCGCAGTTGCTGCAAACGGCTTTTACGAAATTTCGTCTGTCGACTTTCAAGATGTCATAATGGTAGGACCAAAC
>DAOL01000010.1:4234-4574 GCA_002501845.1 Nitrososphaera sp. UBA217 | reverse complement strand
CTTCGGGACAGTTGACGTTGCAGCTGACGGCGAGAACAAATGGACAAAAGTAGACACACTGATCATGATAGAGAAGAACAACGTGGTTATCATCTCACTTGCATCGGAGGACACCGAAGACCACTTTATGGGAGCGCCGATATACGGAATAGTCGACTCGATGACAGACAAGAACGGCAACGAAATGATTGAGACCGGCGGCACTCAGACGGCTGGCAATGTAACTAGCGGGGTCAACGTAACTCAAGGAATCAAGGATTTCTTTAACGGCACAGGAAAATAATTGGACTCTTGCTGTAAACAGCAAGGTTATCCTTTTTCTTTTTTTACACCATCATAT
>DAOL01000010.1:398-4189 GCA_002501845.1 Nitrososphaera sp. UBA217 | reverse complement strand
CAATCGGCTATCTTGTTACCGACGCCGTAAACACGTAGCAACTCATTTTTCGCTTCTTGATAGCTTTTGTTCTTGAGCGCGTCAAAATCAAGCCGCCCACTGGCGACGGCATCAGCTGCTGCTTTTATTGCTTTTGCCCTGTATCCAAGGCCGCATGCCCGCAGCTCATCAATGCTAGCCCTGTTGATATCGGCAGCCGACGGGAAAGTGAAAAATTGGATGCCATCTACCTTTACCAGCCTACCAAATTTCCTTGTCAATTCGTGGAGCATCCTGCGGATCATGGGAATGTTGGTATTGCTTGCGCACACGAATGAGAAGAGACACTGGTGAGGTTCTTGCCTCATGAGGCGGAGACCTGGGTACGCCTTGATGAGTCTGTGGATAAGAGGATCGCGTGATATTTCTGAAAATATCATCCTGATGTCATCGCTCAGCCTGAAAATTTTCTTATCGCATGACTTGTCCTCCGGAAATGCCGTAAATTCAACGCCTCCATCTGCCTCAGTAAACCTGACGACGCTGTCGCCGTGGATGCCGTACCACGAACCGCCGTGCCTTTCCCATAAAAAGACCTGTCCACTGTTTATGCTGACAACGGGATCGAGGTTTTGGTATAACGTCTGCAAGTAAGTTAAGCAATTTCTATGATCCTTATTGAACTTTTTCATGGGTCTCGCTAGAATGAAAGTCACTTCATTTTGGCGCATTTACAGCCAGTTCCGTCTAGACTTTTCATCGACCATATCTGCAAGCGAAAGCTATTTTATTTACGATTTGAACGTCTGGTCATACTTATTGCTCACCGGTACCGTTAAATAAATGACACACGTGATTTTGTGATATATGAGCTCTAACGATCCCACAGACCCTGTAGAAGCTTTCAAAAAGGTTATTGAAAAGGGGAGCGAAGCGCAAAAGGACTTTGTAAAGCAGTTTTCCACCATCCAGCAGGATGTCATGCAGAACTACTTTACTGTGCTTCGGGGCCTGACCTTCTACAATGCAATGTTCAAGACTACTGTCCAAAGTGGCGGTAGGATCTCGATCCCGGAAGCTGAAAGGCAAGCACTCAACATTGAAGACGGCGATCTGGTGCAAGTGATCGTAGTGCCGATCGAGCGCAAGCGCAAAGGCTCGCAAAAGGAAACATGATTACTGGCCGCTTCCGACCAGAAACTCTAGAACCAGCTTGCTAAACGTCATCGGCTTTTCGACATATGGCGTATGGCCGCAATTCTTTATCACCATTAACTTGCTATCCGGAATCTCGGTGTATTCTTTGGCGTATTGAACAGGTATCATTTTGTCGCTGTCACCCCATATGAGCAGGGTAGACGAGATTATCTTGCCAAGCCTTTCTTGAAGCTTGGGCGCGTACCTCATTCCAAGCAAGGTTGACATGAATGCATACTTTGCATTGGGAAGCCTCATCCTGTTCACAAAGTCCATTACGATCTCTTCAGTTACGGCGTCCGGGTCGTGGGCCATCTCCCTGAAAGCCTTGTACGCATTTTCATACGTCGGATAGAGAGCTGCCATGATGTAGCCGTCAAGGGTCGGAGTCGATGTGCGCATAATGCCGGCCGGCGACGCCAGAACCAGTTTGTCTATCTTTCGATTGAACCTGATCGCAAATTCTGTGACAAGGTGGCCGCCAAATGACGATCCTATGACACTTGCCTTTGATATGCCAAGGTTGTCAAGGAACCCATTGAAAAAGTCAAGGAAAAAGTCCATCGTGTATTCTACAGTGGGCTTGTCGCTGTATCCAAATCCGAGTATGTCGGGTGTTATCACCCGGAAATACTTTGAAAGGGTAGGGATCACGCGAGACCACCTTTCGGCGGATGCGCCAATGCCGTGCAAAAGGACCAGAATTCTGCCTTGAGGCGGACCGTGCTCGAGATACCTTATGGCATAGCCATTGACATACGTCAACTTTTGCGGCGTCGACGGCTCCTGCAATCAGTTCGGTACTATTGTACCTCACTTAATATATTTATGCAGTTGCCAAGCTATAACTATCCATCATGAATCCGCTGACGCTATAGTATTGTTTCTGGTATTGATGAATCATGTACTTTTCTATCTCTTTTCTTCTCCTCTGTTCTAGTAGCAGGCCGGCCTGATTCCTTGTCCTTTCAAGATGGTTAAAAATTATCATGTAAGCCATCTTATCCAAGAGCTTCCTTATCGACAAGCAGATCCTCTTCAGCACAGCATCTCTGACCTTTGACACGCCTTGCAACTGATCAATGCACGTCTTCGAATCGCTCCTGATGTTCACTATAATTTGTTTCTGCTTTTCGTTACTGGCCAACGTGCTTATCTCACGTAGATTATCTGCAAGGGCGAAATAAATTGCCAGCATCTCCATCCTCTGCACGCCGTACCTTTCATTTTTTGCAAAAGGGCGGAGAACTTTGAATCCGGGTTTTCCAGTAGAATAATTGTACCAGGCAATATAACCGGACGGGGATCCATCGACATCTATCGTGATGCTTGACAGACGCACTCGTAATATATTACCGAATAACTTCCTTAAGACCCTATCTAATATTAGGACCTGTAGGTTAGAAAAACTTTCAGTATCAAGACCAGGAAGGTTTGGGTTTCCTTACCGTTCCTCTTCCATAGCGGGCGTACTTTTCAAGGAAATAATTACTATTTTTGCGCACTACGTCGTGGAGCAAATATGGATAAGCCTTGAACGCTGGCGTGTCTGACTCGTAGTGACCGCACGTCCAGCAGATCCACTCCGTCCATCTGCCATCGCGGTATTCATAGATCTTGTGGCTGCAGGCGGGGCATTCGGTCAGCGACATCTCCTGCAATCGCTGGCAATCTTTTCTATCTGCATGCTCAAACGATTTCGATTAGTAGCTAAAAATTATGGACAGTTCTTCATCTCAAGTTAGTTTAAATCTGTCTCTTTGGAATTTTTGCTGCTTTGAGCGAGCAAAAACAAGTTTCTATCTTGCTGGCCGAGAGCTCGCTCGCTGCAGGAGAAGATCTGCACGGGACCGTTGTCATCAACTATCCCGGCAGGTTTGACAGCTTGGTGATAAACTCTCAGATAGAGAACTCGAGTGACGTGTTCTCCTATGCCAACCTGAACGGGAAAAAGATCAAGCATCCATATGCGCGACTCTCGATATTCAAAACCGAGCTTGGCGGCAGGACAACTATAGAGTTCACAGCTTCTACAAACCACATCCCGGCCGGGGATCATTCGAGCGTCAAGTTCCGCGTGTCGATAATACAGGAACATAAAGAAGTAGCAAGTGACATCGCTTACGCAAAAATAGTAAAGAGGGCTTAGGNNAGAAACTCGTATGTCTTGCCTGGCATTACGAAAGCCCCTCCCTGTTCCTCTGGCCGGGTCTGCACATCAAACACTCCACTGTATGGATCCTTGTAGCCGCTGTCCGATGTGACAGTGTGAGGGATTGAATCTTTGCTGGTCCAGATAACCTTGTTAGACAATCCGAGTACAGCGCGCGCCTCCTTGGGATCAAAAGGCTTTGCGGCTCCTGCAAGGGAAGCGCCTACTACAATAGTGACTTGGGTCGTCCGTGCTGGCTCCTTTATTTCCTTTGGAATCTGTGGCTTGGCATTTGCTTCAGGCAGGTACACGAACTGGTAGTAGCCCATGCTTACAGCAAGCGCAACAACGAAGGCTGTAATGCTGATGCCGCCAGCGTGGTTCGCCATGATTTGATCTTGACTGTTTCCATTTTCACATATAAAGCTTTTTTTGTCAGGTAGGCTTTTTGCGGTCCGAGCCG
>DAOL01000010.1:0-190 GCA_002501845.1 Nitrososphaera sp. UBA217 | reverse complement strand
CATGACTAGATAGAAGAATATCGGGTCGATTACAAGTCTTTCTAGAAGTGCCTTGTCAAAATTGGGATCAATGTAGAATCCCCAATACGTTGTAACGATAATCTGTGCAAGGCTCGTGATGCCAAGCGCCGTGATGATGGGCCGGTCCTTCCAAGAGAATTTCTTATACTTGTCGATGAACGGGACGATC
>DAOL01000030.1:494-5491 GCA_002501845.1 Nitrososphaera sp. UBA217 | reverse complement strand
TTTTTCAAAGGTGCTCCCGTTGTCAGCGCGCCTTGCAACAAAAACTTCGCTGTTGCCGGCGGTTCTGCCATCACTAAAGTGTCGGTCACAATAGCAACGTGACGGCATGTTGGAATCTGCCTAATCAAACTTTTTCAAGATTTGGTAATAGGGCGATGCCTTGTGGTGATCGACGCATTTGCCACATATCGACTTGTCGCCGTATTTCTTGTGACAGGAACAGCTACAAATGCTATGTATCGACGCCAACCAGTGGGAAAGTGCTGGAGAAGTTATTTAAATGTACAAGGACCACCAATTTTTTATTGCCGGGTCGTCCCAGTTTGTCTGATGGATTCACGCCTCAGGCAGATGGAAAGGAAGCAAAAGCTCTATTCGTTGCTAAAAGTCCAGCACGAGGCCGAGATTCAGGAACTAATGCACTACATGTCGATCTTGACGACTGTGGAGAACAACCTTGTCCATAGTTACCTGCATACTTTACTCAGTGATGGCCTGCGCCACATAGAATACATTTCTAGGATTATGGCCGGGATCGAGGGGGCGACCGGCAGCGCCAGCCTCACGAAAAAAGGGATTTCTGTGTCCATCAATGACGAAAAAGAGTCGCGGGATGCCCTTTTGCGGTGCGCCGAGATGGCAGACGACCCGGAAACCGCTGCGCTGCTAAAGAGCATAAGCGTCGACGAAGAGCACCACATCAGAATTCTGGAGCACCTGTCAGAACTAGTCGGCTCGGCAAAATAGAGTGCAAGTACAGAATCTAGTTGCGTAGGTCTCTTAAGTAAACAAGATCTGAGAGATTCTGACATAAAATGAATTCATATTATGAGCCAAAGGTGGANNTAGCGCATAACCTGCTTGAGAAGGATCACGATATTGACGGAAACAACGTTTACCGGTCGACTGAAAGGGGTATGAAATTCATAGAGTGCTGCGAAGAGTTAAGGGCGCTTATTGGGCTTGTAATGAATAACCGTAGGATAGACCCGATGTCGGATTTTTACGCATTTGATGGGCGCTAGCCCCGCAGCGCTTGAAGCACTTGCTGGCTGTGGCCCGCAGGCCTGACCTTCCTGAAAATCTTCACAATTTTGCCGGATCTGTCCACAAGGAAGGTCGACCTGTTGACGCCCATGTACTCCCTTCCCATGAAGCTCTTAAGGCCATAGACTCCGTACTTTTTGGATACATCATTTTTAGTGTCAGCGACAAGCGGATAGGGCATGCCCATTTTCTCGCGGAATTTCTGGTGTGACTCTTCGTCATCAGGCGATATTCCTACTATCTCGATGCCCGTGTCCGTGAATTTCTTGTAGTCACGTGAAAATTCTGTAGCCTCCATCGAGCAGCCGGACGTGAAATCCTTCGGGTAGAAATATACAACAACATTCTTTTTGCCGCGCAATTCTGAGAGCTTTATCGTCTTGCCATCCCTGTTCCTCATCATAAAGTCGGGCGCGATATTGCCCTCTGCAAGTTCGGCCTGTTTTTCATTCATAATGTGAAACCGGCGTGGCAGGAATAAAAAACTTATCCAAAGACAAATGTGTGGAACTTGAAATTGTCTGAGCGTGGCATTATCTCAATTTCGTGCCTCTCTGCCTTGTCCGTCTTGACTAGATTATGCATGAACGGCCATTGGATGTCTGCGACGCTCGCGTTTACAACATCAAGCCTTGCGTCTCTGCCAAGCTGCTCCTTTGTAAGGTGGTTGCCATCAAGCTTGATCTCTATCCTGCCAGGTTTGCCGTCAGATGTCCCTATTATGGCGTGCACCCGCTTGCCGGCATTGTAGTTCATTATCACAGCCGGGTTCTGCTCCTTGCCGCCAGGCGCGTACTGGACACCCTCGCGAAGCCATATCCACCTGCCTCGTAAATACACAACATTGACTTCATGGGAGCCTGGGTCGACTACGACATTGGCGGCATCGGGCTTGAGCGTCTGGTTGTTTCCAAATCGCCTGAGCCGAGAGTAGCCGACGCATATTTCCGGTGCAATCCCGTAAAAGTGCATGCCGTAGGTGTCATAGATCTCGTCCTTGGGGTCCTCTTGATCTTTTTCTTCCGTCGGTTTTTTGCCAGCTTCTTCAAGCAGTTCGACAACAGCATCTTCAAAGTCCGCTATGCGGCCGTAGCCAGCATGCTCGTAGCGGACAAAGCCATTGTGATCAATAATTACATGCTTTGGCCAGTACGAGTTGCCGTACTCTTCCCACGTCTTGTTATTCGTGTCAAAAGCGTTTGGAATGTCAATATTGTAGCGNNCCTTGATAGAAAGGGGCTGTGAGTTTGCCCAGCCCGTGATGTCCTTGAACTCTGGTGCCGGAGTTGCTGGGATAATTTCCATTTCTTTATCTTGCAAGAGTGAATACATGATATAACTGTTGGATTTTCATCAAGTTGATGCCTGTTCGAAAATGCAATAAAGTGCACAAATTGCGGCAAAAATAGCGGACATGATATTGAGCGCAAATACAGGAGCGGCCAGTCTGTAGACATATAAGAATCCACACACTTTAGACAGTGATGCAAAAGTCGAACATCAGACAGGTAGTACCGGACCAGTCGATGCTGCAATACTTTGAAGGCAAGGTGGAGATAAAGAAAATGATAACCGACGCGCTTACAAAGGAAGTGGAAACATTCCTCGTGACATTTATCGAAGGCGCAAGAACGAAATTGCATTACCACGAGACAGATCAGGTGCTTATCGCAACGGAGGGCGGGGGAATCGTCGTGCTGCAAACTGGTGTCAGAATGGACGGGGACACTGCTGCGACCGTCCGGCTGGATGAAGTACATAATCTGAACGAAGGAGACTTTGTATGCGTGCCGGCGTGGAAATGGCATTGGCATGGGGCGGTCAAGGGAAGCAGCTTTTCGCACTACCAGATCAAAAAGCCGGGCAAGACTGTCTGGCTGGAACCATAAAAAGATACAGATATACACATAATTATGATGATTGAAACATGAACTTGTTGTCCAATGACGGGCACGTAATCGACAGCCTGAGGTCATTGATTTCTTTTTCCAAGGGCACAAGTTACGTCGAGACGCGCTATCAGGCAAGGGTTACCACGGAAGTTACTTTTGTCAATGGGGAGCTTGAAAGAATAAGGGTCGCAGAGAACAGGGGTTGCGGCATAAGGGTTCTGGTCAACGGCTGTTGGGGCTTTAGCAGCACAAACAACCTATCTTTGCTCAAAGAGTCGCTCAGCGACGCAATTTCAGCAGCGCGCGTCCTTGCCCAAGCAAAAAAGAACAAGGTAAAAGGATTGGCCAAATCAAAAATGGTAACCGGTACTTTTCAGACATCTAGCAACGGCAACCTGTCAGACATTGACATTGAACAGAAGGTGCAAGTTGCAAAGGAGGGGGAAAAGGCAGCGCGGAGTAACAGGGCGGTCAAAGCAGCCTCGTGCGGCTACCGCGAAACGCTCGACCACAAGGCGATTGTTAACAGCGACGGCGCCGATGTTGAGATTTTTGATTCAAAGCCTGAGTTCAGCGTGGTGGCGATAGCAAAAAGGGGAAGCCAGAGTGCGACTGCCCACGAAGGAATTGGCGTCACGGGCGGCTGGAACGATCTATTCAAAAAGAGCCACCTAGAGTACGCGCTTACCGCATCTGAACGGGCTGCAAAGTTGCTTGATGCAAAGCAAGTGAGAGGCAGCAAATCGACCATAATTTTGGATCCTGCGATGGTGGGACTCCTTTCACACGAGGCAATTGGCCACACCGTAGAAGCTGATTTCGTGCTATCCGGCTCGGTGGTGAAGAACAAGATGGGCGAGCAAGTCGCAAGCGAGCTTGTCACACTTGTTGACAGTGGCAAGTCGGAAATAGCGAACAACGCAGGAGGCACGATAATCGTGGACGATGAGGGCGTAGACGCAGGGCGGACAGCCATAATTGAGAAGGGGATTCTAAAGTCGTTCCTGCACAACCGCGAGTCCGCGATGATATTTGGCATTGAACCAACAGGCAATGCGCGTGCCTTTCAATATGATGATGAGCCGCTCATCAGGATGCGCAACACTTTCATCGAGCCGGGCACGGACAAACTTGAAGACATGATAAAAGATACAAAGCATGGCTACGTCGTCAAGGGGGCAAAGAACGGCCAAGCCGACGCCAACGGTGAGTTCATGTTCGGTGCAGAAGAAGTCTATTTGATAGAGAATGGTGAGGTGAAGCAGCTAATGCGAGGAGCGAGTATCTCGGGGAATGCGTTTGAGGTATTGCGTTCAGTAGACTTGGTGGGAGATGAGTTCCACTATGACATTGGCACAGGGTACTGCGGCAAGTACCAGCCAGCAAAAGTGGATGGCGGAGGTCCTTACATTCGGTGCATTGCGGTGATCGGAGGTCAGCAGTGATTGCAGGACCTTTTGCGGTACGCGATCAAAGAGGCCGAGGCTCTAGGTGCAAGCGCCGCCGAAGCTTGCGCTGCTGCCAGCAGCGAGTGTGAAGTCTTTATAGAAAGCAACGACGTCAAACAGGCAAAATCGCAAAAGACAAGCTCGGTGGGCATCCGCGTCCTTCTTGGCGGCTCAGCCGGTTTTTACTCTGTCAATAGCCTGACAAAAAGCAAGATAAAGGACGCAGTATCGATGGCAATAAAAATTGCTCGCGTGAGTCCAAAGGACAAGCATAACGCCCTTCCCGGTAAATCGAAGGCAAGGATGCTGCGAGGCATCTACGACAAAAGAGCCGCGTCGTTTGATGCATCGGATGCCGCGAGGTTAGCAGCGGAAATGCTAGGAATTGCGAAGTCGTACGACAAGAGGGTGAGCGTCGACAGCGGTAACTTTGGCGCAGATGTATTGACACACGCACTTGCAAACTCTAATGGTATCGCGCTTTCAGAAAGGGCGAGTATCTTTTCGTGGTCGATAATGGGGATGGCAATTGAAAATAGTGACATATCTAGCTTTGATTTCCAACTTGGAGGATCGCACTTTGTCAAGGACATCGACGTCCGAGCCGCTT
>DAOL01000030.1:0-240 GCA_002501845.1 Nitrososphaera sp. UBA217 | reverse complement strand
TAAAAATGGAACGATACAACACGCGGTCAAAGAAGTCATGGTGGCAGGCAATGTCTTTGAAGCGCTGCATCGCCTGAACGGGCTATCAAGGGAACGAAAAATCATTTATGACTCGATACTACCGTATATGCGGTTTGATGGCATCTCATTCACAGGCGGCTGATGGATAGAATGGAAGAAAAATGCGACATCGCGATTGTCGGAGGCGGGCCTGCGGGACTGTCAGCAGCGTATTCTTCG
>DAOL01000085.1:6285-6479 GCA_002501845.1 Nitrososphaera sp. UBA217 | reverse complement strand
GAAGACGAAGTAAGAAAGATGAACAAGGGCGAAATACTTTTGCTTGAGAACCTACGCTTTCATGAGGAAGAGGAACTAAACGATCCGGAGTTCAGCAAAAAGCTCGCGTCGCTCGCAGATATTTACGTCAATGACGCCTTCAGCACTTCGCACAGGAAGCATTCATCCACCTATGGCGCCGCGTGGCTCTTTGA
>DAOL01000085.1:5744-6055 GCA_002501845.1 Nitrososphaera sp. UBA217 | reverse complement strand
AGCATGGCGCTTGCGTTCTGGCGAGGAAGTAAGACGCTTATCGGCGGAGGCGACACACTTGAAGCGATGAAAAAGTCTGGCGTGTCAGAAACTGAAGTAAGCCACGTGTCAACAGGCGGAGGCGCGACGCTACGCTATCTTGCAGGCGATGAGATGCCCGGTGTAGTCATCCTCAACACAAACTAGCGAAACTATGCAATATTCACCTTGACTGCCTTTAGGACCGACACGTCTGAATTACCCGCGCCCACCATAATGACGTACTGACCGGCTGCCAGGCTTTCGGCCGGCGTGAAGGTGTACGAAACCTG
>DAOL01000085.1:0-5718 GCA_002501845.1 Nitrososphaera sp. UBA217 | reverse complement strand
CAAGCCGCCCAGTTCTTGTTCTGGGACGGGATCCAGTATTCGGTCAGAGTAAGCTTTTCAGTGTCAATGCGCGCAATCTTGTTGCCAAAGTGTTCGTTGAACCATATTGAGCCGTCCTGCCCCGTTGCTATCCAGTACGGCAGTGTGTAAGCGTTTGGAGGAGTCTTGCCGCCATAGATCTTGGGTGACGCTACTGACGTTACAAATTTTGTAATGTTCTCCTTCACAGGGTCGTACTTGAAAAATATGCTCGTCCCGTGGTCGGCGACCCAGAGGTTGCCGGAATTGTCGAGGGCTGCCCCAACAGGCGAGCTGAGATCGGCTGGAAGGTCGACGGTGCGATCAACCTTGCCTGTGTCAATGTCGTACCTAAAGATCTGCCCTTTCTGCTGAAATGCAAGTAGCGAAACCCATACTTCCTTTCTCTCGTTGTCGACCACGAGTGCCCCTGAACTCACGACTTGGGAGTCGATCCCTGAGAAACCGTTAAGCGGCAATGGAATTTCTGTAATACCCTCCGGAGTCTGATTTTTCATTTTTGACACGTCGCCAAAGTAGAGTGACTTTGAGCTTATTCCGATAAAGTAGATGTTGCCGTTTGAATCAAAATCCATGGCGGAAGGGTAGCTGGCCGGAACCTTGAACATGTCGAAAGATTCTGAAGCCTTGTTAAACCGCCAGATCGCGTTATTTTCGTCAGTGAACCAGACGTTGCCGCTCTTGTCAACCTTGACTGTCCACGACATTTGCAACGAAGATATCTTTGTAAATGGCTGCTCGCGTGAGGGCCATTCTGGAATCTTGTATTCATTAAATTTATTTTCAGCAGGGCTGTAGCTGCCAAGCAGACCTCTTTTTGCAGACACGTACCACACATGGCCTTCATCGACAGCGATCCCAAGTGGCATTTCGCAGTCAGCAGGCAGCACCAGCTCGGTGACATAAGCGTTGGAGTTGGGTCTAGGGTCTTGGCCGCACCACACTTCTCTGAATCTTTGCAGTGCCGCGTCTTCATTGTTCGCGCTCGGAGGAGGGCGGGCAAAAACTGAAATAGAAACGGCAGCGACAGCGAGTAACCCAATTAAAGCATAGGCAATTATCTTTTTCGACGATGAGCTGGAGGACCGAGAAGAACGGGGCACGTGATGAAAACCCGTTTTCCACCATATATCTCTAGTGCCATGGTTGGCATAGACAGAAATACCATATTTGTAATAATTGCGCTGTTTGGCTGCGGAAAAAGCAGAGGGTCACAAGCAGCATGGAATTGTTGGTTATCTGTCGGTATTGTTTGCCTCCGCGCTGTTCGGCTCTGTGTTCACTTTAGCTAAGGTACCGCTTACAACAGTGGATCCACTTGCGCTATCAGCTATAGTATATACCATTTCGGGCCTGAGCTTGATCCCGTTTGCAAAGGCGTCGTTCAGGTTCCACACAAGGCGCGAATATTACTATCTTGCAATAATAACGGTTATTGGCGCAGTGGCCGCGCCGGTGCTTTTGCTCTACGGCCTCCAGCAAACAAACGCTTCCGACGCGGCAATACTGGCAAACGGCGAGATCGTATTCACAATAATACTCTCTGCAATATTTTTCGGAGAAAAGCCCCGCGGTAGGATTGGCCTATTTGCGGTAATTCTCGTGCTTATCGGGCTTTTCGTAGCAACCACAGATCTGAAATTGTCAGAAACTATACTGGAATTCAACGCCGGCAACGTCATGATACTGGGATCAATGTTAATGTGGGCAATAGACAACAACGTGAGCAGACGCCTGACTTCAAGTGTTCGCCCGGCCAAAATTGCGATGGTCAAGTCGCTTTCTGGCGGGCTTATCCTGCTTGCGATTGCGCTTGTACTCGGCAAGTCAAGCGCGATTACAAACATTGAGCCTAACCTCTGGCTCATAATAGTCGGGATGTCAGTTTCTGGATTTGGTGGCGCGCTCTTGCTGTTCCTTCAGGGCATAAAGAGCATAGGAATGGTCAAGACAATGTCAGTGTTTTCCATGACTCCGATATTTGGAATAGTCATAGCAGCGCTTGTGCTTGGCGAATCGATAACCATATTCCAGGGGATTGCCACGTGCCTCATAATAATAGGCATTCTACTTGTGAGCCGCCACTAGAGTAGCTTCAGGTCGTTTGTCACCTTGTCTATGAGCTCTCCCGGCGCGGGACCTATCCCTATGCATGTGGTTGTGCCGGGGGGTATTTGCGTAAGCCCGCTGTCCTGCACCTGTACGATCGGAAGCCTAAGGCTTTCGGCGTGCTTTCTCACTTCCGTCAGTTCTTCCATGCTCTTTACCTTTACCACAACCTTGGCCTGACCCCCTTGGAACCACGCATCAAACCATTCCCGCTTGTGCGCCTTTGTTTTTTCTGCGCCCATCACCGCGGCATGAGCCACCTGCGCCGCTATCTTGCCCGTCCCCATACCGAGATCCCTTCTAACCACTATTACTTGCTTGAAATCCACCTGACGCTCGGTCATAGTTTAATTAACAGAGTGAAAAATACATTGCTGGTCTTTTGCGAGATGCCGGCTTATGATGTGATAGTGGCAGGAGGGAGCGTTTCCGGCCTGCTTGCAGCACGCGAGGCCGCAGCTGGTGGCCTTACCGTTGCGGTCCTGGAGGAAGACTCTGAGGTAGGAACGCCCGAGCACTGCGGCGGGCTTGTGAGCATAGCCGGCATACGGCACCTCGGCATCGTGCCGGACGTCAACGCAATTGAAAACACGAAGATAGCGCGAGCCAAGATTCTCTCTCCCTCCAACGGCTTTGAAATTAGCGCAGAAAAACAGAATGTGATGGTGCTTGACAGACGTGCTTTTGACAAGCAGATCGCTTTTCAGGCACAAAAGCTGGGCGCAGAGATAAGAGTGAGATGTGCGATGCGATCTCTTTCAAAAGACGGCTCGGGCTACATTGTCAAGACGTCCGAAGTCGATTTTACGTGCGGCTACTTTGTAGACGCCAGAGGTGTCGCGTCAATAATTGCTCGAAACAGGGAAGGAGTTCTGCAGTCAGCCCAGTATGAAATTTACGCGCAGTGGATAGAGCGGGATACCATCGAAGTAGCATTTGACAGCCAGCGTTATCCCGGCTTTTTTGCATGGATAATCCCGACTGCGCAGGGGAGTGGCAAGGTCGGAGTAGCAGGCAAGGGCATCAATGCGGCAGACGCGCTTCAGTCATACATTGACGAGAAGGGCAAGCATTCAGTGGTGCGCAAGGTGTTCGCCCCGATATGGGTCAACGGCCCGGTGAAAAATTTCGTGTCTGACAGGACAGTAATAGTGGGCGACGCGGCAGGCCAGAGCAAGCCGACTACNNGAGTTCGAAAAGATGCTGCTTGCAAGGAAACTTTTGGAGCGGCTCGATAACAAGGCCATGGACGAGTTGTTTTCCGCGGTATCGCCGGAGAAACTGGAAGAAGTGTCAGCCCACGGCGACTTTGACTTTCACTCCGCCGCGCTGACGAAGATCCTTGGAGCAAGGAGCGCTGCTCGGATTGCAAAGGCGCTGCTCGGCAACGAGATCAGGCGCCTGATAGACAACAGCTAAGCAAGATATAAATTCAGTTATCCTCAAGAGAGCTTGTATGTCAAAACCGTTGCAATTACCGGTCTGCACCTCATGCAGTAGGCCGATTATGCCTAATGATGAATGTGTCAAGTATTACTGCCCAAGCTGTGGCTACGTGCTCATGTGGCGCTGCCAATCCTGCCGCGAGTTTGCCAGATCATACAAGTGCGTAGGTTGCGGTTTTGAGGGCCCTTAGACATGGCACGGTTAGTTGCCAGAATAAGGATATTGCCTGCAGACGCCGAGTCCAACCTTGACGGCGTTGTCCGGTCGCTAAAAAGTTCCATGCCTGAAGGGATGGAGATGAAGGGCCATGCGATGGAGCCTATTGCTTTTGGGCTGAATGCCATAGTCGGAGACTTTTTGCTCGATGACGCCGAGGGCCAGATGGATAGGCTCGAAGAATCGATCAAGAGCGTCGAAGGAGTCGGCCAGATCGAAGTGACAAACATAAGCAGGCAGTCCGTAAGAATGAAGTAACAATGCCGGAGGCTTGTGAAGTTTGAAAAAGGTGCGCGCAGGGAGCGGCGAATCCTCTCCCGTTCAGCTCAGGGTAGCAGAAGCGAAGCATCGCGACGTAGGCAAGAGGCGCGCAAGGATAGACGGGCATCACATGGAGCATCTTGGAATTCACGCGGGAGAAGTCGTAGAGCTTGTCGGCAAGCGCAGTACAGCAGTCACGGCGTGGCCGGCTGACGAAGAAGAAAAAGAAAACGACATCATTAGGATAGACGGTCAGACGAGGAAGAACACTGGCGTCGGGCTAAATGATCTTTTGGATGTCAGAAAAATCGATTGTAAGCAGGCAAAGACCGTAACACTCATGCCACTCGGCGACAGCAGCATTACGGTCGACAAGGAATTCTGCGACTTTGTGAAGAATAGGCTTAAGGGCTATCCAGTAAGCGAGGGTGACGAAATTTCAGTTGTCATCTTGGGCAACCAGATGGATTTCAAGGTCCAAAGAGTCGCGCCAAAGGCCATAGTGAGGATAGAACGGCAGACCAAGCTCACGATAATGGCTGAGATCACGAGTGACAGGAAGCCGCGCGTGACATACGAGGAGATAGGCGGCATGAAGGACCAGATAAAGCGCTTACGCGAAATAGTAGAGCTTCCCATGCGCCACCCAGAAGTCTTCGCAAGGCTTGGCATAGAACCACATAGCGGCATACTGATGTACGGCTCGCCTGGGTGCGGCAAGACATTGATCGCAAAGGCACTTGCGTCAGAGTCGGAAGCGAACTTTTTCATTATCAACGGGCCTGAGATCATGAACAAGTACTACGGCGAGACGGAAGCGAGGCTTCGCGACATCTTTAAAGAAGCCCGCGAGTCGTCGCCCAGCATAATATTCATCGACGAGATCGATGCCATTGCACCAAAGAGGGAAGAAGCGTTTGGCGATGTTGAAAAGCGTGTTGTGGCACAGCTCCTCGCGCTCATGGACGGCATGTCCGAGAGGGGGCAGGTTATTGTTCTTGGCGCCACCAACAGGCCGGAAAGCCTCGACCCTGCGCTGCGACGCCCCGGCCGGTTTGACAGAGAAATAGAAATAGGCGTTCCAAACGTAGAGGGCCGTCTCGAGATATTACAGATTCACACCCGCGGCATGCCGCTATCCGAGGACATCGAACTGCAAGAGCTTTCGTCAGAATTGCATGGATACACTGGGGCAGATATCAAGGCTCTGTGCAGGGAGGCCGCGATGAAAGCACTCAGGCGATACCTTCCAGAAATAGACTTGGAAGGCAACAAGATATCGCCAGAAATCCTCGAGGGAATGGTCATCACAAACCGCGACTTTAAGGAAGGTATGAAAGAGATCATTCCCACCGCAATGAGGGAATTTTATGTAGAGGTCGCCCGAGTGAAGTGGAACGACGTCGGCGGACTGTACGAGGCAAAGCGGACCTTGCATGACAATCTCATAACGGCCATCAGGGAGCCTGACAAATTTGTAAAGATGGGCATCAAACCTCCACGCGGGGCACTCCTTTATGGCCCGCCGGGCACCGGCAAGACATTGTTGGCAAAGGCACTTGCCACCGAGAGCAGCGCAAACATAATTGTAGTCCGCGGACCCGAAGTGCTTAGCAAGTGGGTGGGCGAGTCAGAGAAAGCCATTCG
>DAOL01000012.1 GCA_002501845.1 Nitrososphaera sp. UBA217 | reverse complement strand
CTGTATAGCGCCCTAGGATAAAAATATTGGTAGCATCAAACTTTAAAATGACTAGCTCGCTTCAAAAGGGGAAGTGGCGCTAGGAAAGGTAGAACAGTATCTCCGCGATGAGATAAAGAAACACGGTACGATTTGCCTTCCACTCATCGACTCTGAAAACTCTTCGGACGCAGCTGCGATTGCAAAGAAGGTTGAGGAGAATGGGGCCTCTGCGATTTTGGTTGGCGGCTCGTCTATCACTGACCAGTTAGAGCTGGCTAAAGTAGTGGCAGAAACCAAAGCCAGGATCAAGGTACCTGTGATATTGTTTCCTGGAAATGTCACGGGCGTATCACCAAAAGCCGATGCTATCCTGTTTACCTCACTGTTAAATTCAGAAAATCCGTACTTTATCACAGAAGCCCAAGCACTTGCCGCAATCTCGGTCAAGAAATACGGCATCGAACCATTGCCAACAGCCTACATTATTGTGGGCGAAGGAACAGCAGCCTGGTTCGTAGGCAGGGCTAGGGGGATCCCATTCCACAAACCCAAGATTGCAGTAATGTATTCACTTGCAGCGCAATACATGGGCATGCGCTTTGTGTATTTGGAAGCCGGCTCAGGCGCGTCACAGAACGTGCCGCCAGAAATGGTCGCGGCGGTCAGGAAGCAGTACGAAGGAATCCTGATTGTCGGAGGCGGCATAAGGTCACCAGATACTGCCGCCCAGATAGCTAAGGCCGGTGCTGACATCATAGTCATTGGCACAATGATAGAAAAGGACGGCAACTGGCAGGAAAAATTTTTGTCGATAGTCAAGGCAATCAGAGCGCGATAGTATATGATGCTTGAGGAGGCCGAGGCCCGTCTCAAGGACGTGAGAATGCCTGCTTATTACCGGCGATACCAACAAGACATCCTCAAGAAAGTCCACGAGAACTACCAACACGCGCTAAAGGCCAGAAGACGAGGAATAGATGCCGCTGACATTGTAGAGCCCAAGATAGCCTACGACCTTGCAGACCGGGTCGCCAAGATGCACGAAATCGAGATCGCAGACAGGCTCCGTGCCCTCCTTGCCGCAACGACGAAGGAAAAGGCCGCGTTAAAGATAGCGGAGGAGATTGCGGCCGGTGAATACGGTTCAGGCGACCTGAAGACCCGGCTTGACAACGCAGTGCGCGTATCTTTAGCTGTGGTCACGGAAGGCGTCACTATCGCGCCGCTACAGGGGATATCAGACGTTAAGATAAAAAACAACGCAGACGGCTCGCAATACCTATCCGTGGCGTTCGCCGGGCCGATCAGGTCAGCCGGTGGAACAGAAGCTGCGCTCACCATGTTAATAGCGGACCACGTAAGGAAGGTTGCAGGGCTCGCCAAGTACGTCGCAAATTCATTTGACGACGAAACCGGAAGGTTCGTAGAGGAGTTGCGAATCTACGAGCGTGAAGTCATGGGCTTTCAGTTCAAGGTCCTTGACGAAGACGTTATAAAGTGCATTTCAAACCTGCCGGTTGAGCTCGACGGTGTTGATACAGACCCGGTCGAAGTGGTGGGGCACAAGAGTATGCGCCGGATCACAACCGACAGGGTGCGTGGCGGAGCTCTTAGGGTCATGAACGATGGCCTCATTGGCCGCAGTAGGAAGTTGTTAAAAATAGTTGAAACGCTAAAGCTGGACGGCTGGGGCTGGCTTCAAGACCTCAAGGGAGCGATCCAGACGGGCGATGACGACGCAGCTCAGCACAGGATGTCTGAAGTCATTACCGGTAGGCCCGTGCTTTCGATGGCGAAAAAGATAGGCGGCTTTCGACTACGCTACGGCCGCTGTTTCAACACCGGCTTTGCAACTGTGGGGATACACCCGGCAGTGCCGGCACTGCTCAATTACGCCATTGTTGCTGGCACGCAGATCAAGATGGACATNNATGCTGATAAGCTACGGCGATTTCCTTGAGAATAATGCGCAATTACCGCCGGCAAGCTATGTGGAGGAAATATGGGCGCAACAGCTCCGATCGAAATTGCAAACAACGACTGCAGATGTCGACAGAGCAAAGCTGGCACATCTGGCAGAAAACCCGCTAATTCCGCCTTCGATTGAAGAGGCGTTTGCGATAAGCAAATTAGGCCTGCCACTACATCCGAAATACTCCTTCTATTGGGACACCATCAGCCTTGACGAAACACTCTACCTTAAAGACAGACTGGCCGATGAAATGCCACACGACGCCAGATTGAAAGACATTCTGGAGCGGCTTGGGGTCGCCCACTCGATAACGAACGACAGGATCAGACCCGAAAATGATCAGATAATCCCATTGAAGAAGCTGCTTGACGGACCAGCCGTTGAAGCCAGAGACGCACTTGAATTTGTCAGCAAATCATCAGGCGTCTTGGTGATGACAAAGTTTGCCTCTACTATTGCCGTGAGGGTTGGCAGGCCGGAAAAGGCAGCCGAGCGGAAGATGAAACCACCCGTGCATGTGCTGTTTCCTGTCGGGCCTAAAGGCGGCGCCACACGTGACATACTGAAGGCATGCAAAGAAGATTCGTTCTACACCGAAATTGCAAATCGCTACTGTGATAATTGTAAAATGGTTTCGATCGGCACGCATTGCCGTACATGCGGTGCGTCGACGATGCTACGCAATCTTTGCATACAATGTAGGGGGCAAGTCGAAGAAGGCGAAAAATGTGCGCGCTGCGGCAAGGAAGGCAGGACATTTTCATCTGTCAGTTATCCACTCAAGGCAGCGATAGAGCAGGCAAGGAAAAAGCTTGGCGTGGTGCCGACAGAGCCGTTCAAGGGAGTCAAGTCGCTAATGAGCCGGCACAGGTCTGCAGAGCCTCTGGAAAAGGGGATATTGCGCCAAAAGCACGGTCTACACGCGTTCAAGGACGGCACCATCCGGTTTGACGCTACCAATGAGCCACTGACCCACTTTAAGCCAAAGTGGATCGCTGTTAGCATTGAGAAGCTGCAAGAGATGGGCTACACCCGCGACTACACTGGCAAAGAGCTGACGTCGCCGGAACAGATCGTGGAATTGATGATGCAGGATGTCATTATCCCCCGCGACGCTGCACAACATCTTGTCAACACGGCTAAATTCATAGACGAAGAGCTTGCGAAATTGTATGAACTCGAACCGTTCTACAACATCTCATCTGTCGACGACCTGGCTGGCCATCTGGTCGTGGGCCTTGCGCCCCACACATCTGTCGGGATCATGGGCAGGATAATCGGCTTTACAGATTCGCAGGTATGCCTTGCTTCGCCGGTATGGCACTCGGCCAAGCGCCGCGATTGCGACGGAGACGCCGACTCGGTGATGCTCCTGATGGACGCCTTCCTGAACTTTTCATTTGACTTTTTGCCTGACAAGATAGGCGGACTGATGGATGCGCCCTTGTTGATACAGCCGGTTGTGCTCCCGCATGAGGTGCAGAGACAGGCACACAACGTCGACATCGCAACCGCGTACCCAGTTGAATTCTACGAAGCGACGTGGAAGCAGGGAAAAGCTGCCGACCTGGCGGGAACGATAGAGACCATCAAGAACAGAATAGGCGACGAACATCAATTTTTTGGCTACGGCTTTACCCATCTTACCGATTCGCTGACTACAAAGGTGCAGAGGAGCGCATATTCCACATTGAACACAATGGAGGAGAAATTGAAAATGCAGTTTAACACTGCAAAGTTGATCAGTGCTGTAGATGCGAACGAAGTGGCTGCAATGGTGTTAACGACGCACATCTTGCCGGACATTATGGGCAACATGCGGTCATATTCTTCTCAAACATTCCGCTGCACGGCATGCGGTGCAAAGTTCCGCAGAATGCCGCTCGTAGGCCGGTGCACCGAATGTCAGAACAAACTCATACAAACCGTCACTAGAGGTGCAGTCGAAAAATACTTAGGAATTGCGACTGACATGTGCCAGCAATACCAGATAAACGAGTATCTGCGGGGCAGGGTAGAGTCGATAGCGATGGAACTGAAATTGATTTTCAAGGAAGAAAAGAAGATGCAGTCCAGCCTGACTGAATTTATGGACGCCTAGGATCCTCCGCTGACAATCGTCTTGTAAATCTTGATTACGTCCCCTTCGTCCTTTGCACCCACGATCGTGGCTGCGCCGCTTGAGAGGAAACTGACAGACATTCTGCCAGAGTTGACGGCCGTTATCCCGAGTCTGCCCCTAGTCTTGACCTGGTAGCCCAGCGACTCGGCGTTCTTACTTATGCTGCTCAAGTTTATGGACGCAGGTTCGGCAGGCGTCACAGTCCATGTGCGCTTGCCCCTGTCTCGGCCGCATAACTCTTCAATTATCAACTCTTTTGCAACCACCTCAACTTCCTTGCGAGTAGAACCGCACGACGGACATTCTTCTTGGCGGAACATCTGGATCCTGTCAAACGAAAGCTCGTTTAGGTCGATGTAAAGCAATTTGTTTACCAGCGTCGGCTCTTTGCCTATTATTATCTTCACAGCCTCTGACACCTGTATGCCTGCGACCAGGTACAATATAGACGGGTGCACGCCTTCCGTGCTGCATGCTGGCATTTCGTCTTCATTCAGCTCGGGGAACATACATCGAAGGCACGCCGATTTGTTTGGCAAAATAGTACAAACAGAGCCTGTCACGCCAATCGCGCCGGCATAGATCAATGGAATGTTGTGCTTGATGCAGGCGTCATTCAGGGCATAGCGCGCGTCCACGCTGTCAAGTGCATCAATGACAATGTCAAAGTCTTTGACGATGCCCCCGGCAGTATATTTTGTCACAGATGTTGGCACCGGCTCTATCTCGACTGTCGGGTTGAGCCTGCGTAATCGCTCCGCAGCTGCCTCTACCTTGACGCGGCCAATGTCGTCGTCCGTGTAAAGGTGCTGCCTGTGTAGGTTGGTAACTTCGATGACATCCCTGTCAACAATGCGGATCTTGCCAACGCCCATTGCCGTTAGCTGCGTAATTACCGGGTTACCAATTCCGCCGGCGCCGACGATGCACACCTTGGCACTCCTTATCTTTTCCATGCCCTCAAAACCGATCTCCTCAAGCATCACCTGCCTCGAGTAGCGCTGGAGCTCCTCGCTTGTCAACTCTGCACCTCCAGCGACGGCCGGCAGGATGTAGACCGAGTCGTTGTCCTTGAGCTGGGTTTCCATGCCGCTGCTAAATCGCACATTCTTGCCGTTGATGTAGATGTTGATCAGCGACCGGGGCTTGCCGTTTTGGTCAAAGACCCTGCGCTTGAAATCATCGCCCATCTGCTCCGAAATCTTTGCAAATGCATCCCGAAGATCGGAAGCTTCTAATGAGATCTTTTTCTCTCCCTGCCCCTTGTTCAATACTGAAGGAACTACAAACTCAACCTTGGCCAATTTTATCATCTTATCATTGCCGCGACTTCTGCCGCATCCGGCTTGACGACATTCAATTTTGGGAGCAGACCTATAATCGCTTCTGTAGCTTTCAGGCCGTTGCCAGTGACGTAGCAGATTGTGCGCTCGTCCTTTTGTATCTTGCCTTCTTCTACAAGCTTTCTCAGCACAGCGACTGACACGCCGCCCGCCGGCTCTGTGAATATGCCTTCTGTATGAGCAAGGAGCATAATGCTGTCGGCTATCTCCTGGTCGTTTGCTTCTTCTGCAAGTCCGTTGTATTGCCTCAACCTTTTCAGAACGTAAATGCCGTCGCCGGGATCTCCAATCGCAAGGCTCTTTGCAATTGTCTCCGGGTGCTCCACCGGGATCACTTCGTCGCTGTTGCGTTTCCACGCGTCGACCACTGGCGCGCATCCGTGCGGCTGTGCAGCTATTATTTTCATGTTCTTGGGGCTGTCGATGAGTCCTAGCGAATGGAGCTCCTCAAAGCCCTTACATATCGCGTTGAGCATCGCCCCGCTACCGACAGGGATTACTAGGCTATCTGGCACCTGCCAGCCCAGTTGCTCGGCCACCTCATAGGCAAGCGTCTTTGACCCTTCCACATAGTATGGCCTCATGTTGATGTTGACAACTCCAATGCCCTTCTTGTCGCCGATAATTGATGCGATCCTGTTTGCGTCGTCGTAGGTACCCTCCACCGCGACAAATTCCGCGCCGTACGAAAGTGCTTGTGCTATCTTTACGTGCTCGATGTCAGATGGAGCAAAAATGTAACACGGCAGGCCGGCCTTGGCCGCGTGTGCTGCCGTTGCAGCTGCCAGGTTGCCGGTGGACGCACAGCCCACGGCCTTTAGTTTTGTTTCCTTGGCCCTTGACACGGCGACCCCTGCGGGCCTGTCCTTGAACGAAAAAGTGGGGTTGACAGAATCATTTTTGATATACAAATTTTTCAGGCAGAGCTTCTCGCCAAGCTTGTCTGCAAATTGGAGTGGTGTGAGCCCAGCGTTCAGGCTGACAACATTGTTTTTATCAGCGATGGGAAGGAGCTCAAAATAGCGCCAGTAGGTCTTTTCCCTTGATTCAAAAGTATGCTTGTTTACCGACAGCTCTTTGTAAGTGACATCCAGAGGACCAAAACATTCTTCGCAAA
>DAOL01000056.1:9338-17856 GCA_002501845.1 Nitrososphaera sp. UBA217 | reverse complement strand
GGTTCGAACCTGACTGGAAGCTCGCGCGGCCTTGACGTTTCAGAACTAGGTGCAGTGTCAATAGATGGCCAAAAGCTCTACAATCTTGTGATGCACGAACAGTACGGCAAGCACCAGTTAGTGATCGATGTCACCGGTAAGGAATTTCAGATATACACCTTCACATTTGGGTAAAGCTTGTCTTGCGCCACGTTCTTTTGTAAAATTTCTAATTTTCCAGCTAGCGGCACCTTACGCCATTAACAGCCCTATTGTGGTAATTGCTGGTAAATATGAGCGCGTTCCTTAAGTTGAAAGGCCATGCGGGAATAATCAAAGGGGGGAGCAATGGAAGCTTTCCCGAGCATCCCCGTTCTCCCTTGGCGGCACCGTTCTAATGTAGCCGGTGCCGCTACTCTCCCCTTTGATGCATTAATGTGATCCTGACAATTGAAGCTGACCAACTGCTAAATTATTCTGGTAAAATAGACCACAATATCCTTTATCATCTGACGGATAATTGCTTACACCCATAATCGCCAGACCAGGGATTGCCTGCCGGCCGTTGCAGATCATGTCCCTTAGTCAACCAAACTGCAACGGCTACTCTTTCTTTTGGAATCCGAAATAGCAGGAATAGCANNTCAAGGTTGTAGCTTGACAAAAATCCAGAACCACATTGTGTGCATTTCAGGCTGTACATTTTGCCTTTTGGCTTCCAACGTCTGAACAGTCCCACGACAAGCTATAAACAAAACGGAATAATCAATGTATCGACGACGATACGCTGATATACTTAGCAGCACCGCATCACAGCAATGTCTGACACGAGCCAGCTTCTTGTGCGCAGGATAAAGGATGGTACTGTGATAGACCACATCGAAGGTGGCAAGGCGCTTTTTGTGCTGCGGGCTCTGAGCATAACCGGCAAAGAGGGCAACGTGATCACGGTCGCGCTGAATGTGCCTAGCAGCAAACATGGCAAGAAGGACATCATCAAGGTGGAGAACAGGTTTCTTGAAACTAGCGAAACCAACAAGCTCGCGCTCATTGCTCCGCGCGCAACGATCAACATCATTAGGGACTACAAGCTGGTAGAAAAGCGCAAGATCCAGTTGCCTGACTCGATTGTGGGCATTTTCAAGTGCCCGAATTTGAAATGCATCACAAACAGCGGCGAAGAGATCAGGTCGACCATCGACATCATTGACAAGGAAAAGGTAGTGCTCAAGTGCAGGTACTGCGCAAGGACGCTCTCAATCGACGAGCTTGTATTTTGACGGCCGGATCTTGATTAGGCTGCGGTTTGTCCGCATCTGCCCTTCTCGCTCGATAATTTGTCGATGACAAAGTGAAACCCGATGAGGGACACAAACACTACATTAATCAGCGCAGTTAAGGCTGTAATTCTGCAAATACAATAATTAGAGCGGAATCCCTACGGCGGTTATTATTTCAATCCAAGTGCAGTTGAAGCGCCACATGATTTTAGATTCACGGCAATATTTGTCCCTCGAACAAGTTCATTTCTTTTCCAGATCGCTGTCGCCGCCTTGCACTTTGGCGAGCTTTTTTGATAGCTTGTACCCAAAGGCCATTGCAACAAAAAGTGTGATAATGCCCCCAACCATTGTCAGGATCAAGTTCATTTTAAGCACATAGTGCGTCACCAAAGTCACTGAAATCGCAGGGACAGCAATGACAAGTGCCAAAAGGGTGCCAGCGGCAAATACCCTCATGGTAGTAACTTTTCTTGGTACTCCGCTCCCCATCAACTGGAAAAAGCGGGTCTTAATTTATTAAGCGTTGCCTCAACGCAGTAAAAAGGGGAAGATTACTCCCAGCCCATTTGGTGTTTGTAGTAGTTTACGAGCTTGGTGTGCCTTATTCTTTCGCCNNGCAAACATCGATATTCCTGCCCATCGGTCATACGGTTCAACTTCTCGTTCGAACTGGTCGAGTAGCCCTTCCAGTCTTCCGTCAAGCTCGTTCTTGGTCAGGAGAGATTCCATCATCAAGTATCGGTATCAAGTAGTTAATTAAGATTATCTGTAACCTTACTTTTTCTTATAATTTTTCTAATTATCACTTTCAAAACCAGCATTATTGCAAATATTGAACAATTATGCTCAAGCAAATTTATCATATAATATTGCATTTATTTCAAATTAATTAATAATGTTTGGATACAAGCTATCAATACTTAATAGTTTAATTGCAATTCAATTGTAGCATAATTTTCTATATTTATGATAATAATTGTGTCATAATTTATTGTGTCAATATTAATATTGCGTGCTTTTTAATTTTAGGATGACAGGAATTGGGTCATAGCCGAACAAAACTCTCATATGTAAACAATCCTTTGAATAGTTTAACGCCAGATTTCATGGTGAAATCGGCATGGGTCAGCACGGCTATAGCACTGATTCTTACAATTCCTCCGCTTGGCATGTTTATGGCAATATTCCAGACCGCGGGCAATTTACCGCTGGGAGCGGCCGCTGGGTTCGGCCTTCATTTCTTGCTCATCGCACTATCAACAAAGATATCTTCAGCCCTGTCCACGTTCTTAGAATACTAGAGCTTTTTCTTCCGACTCGTGTAAATATTAAAATTGATGCAGCATCTATCCCAAAATACGGAGTTAGTTGTGATTTATGAGTAAGGTTAGTATGCCAGGCAAGATTTTTGGAACAGTACTTTCACATGGTATGAAAGGCAGGTTGCTTACAAAGAACGAGCTGCAAACGCTTGCGGAAGCAAGAGATATTGAAGAACTCGTTACTAGAATGAAGAACACGGTATACCTTGACGTCCTTACAAAGCTTACAAAACCGTACAGTGCCGAGAAAATAGAAGGGGCACTAAGGGAAAACCTTGTAAACAGCCATGTCAAGATGGTCAGCATTGCTGGAGGCTCCGGTGTGCTGAACGCCTACTTTGTGAAATACATTACTTGGAATTTGAAATTGATATTGAAAGGCAAGGCACTAGGGAAATCGTATGAAGAACTAGTTCCCAAGATAAATCTGAGAGCCGAAGAACTCGTCGGCAGACGCGACACTGTAGTGAAAGCCTTGGTGGCCAGGAATCTAGAAGAAGCGGTAGCTGCTCTTGCCGGGAGCGAGTTCGGAGAAGATGCGGCAAAGGCCGCTGCGGCATACAAGGACAAAGGCGATCTCAGGCTCTTTGATATCTATATTGATCATGTGTTCTATCGCGATCTCGGGAGAGCTTTGACGATCGAATCGCAGTCTCCGGAGGTGAAGAACATAGTTTCAGTCGATATTGATTCCTACAACATACTTGCTGTGCTCAGAGGCAAGTACTGGAATCTGTCACAAAATGAGATTGATGATCTGATAGTAGCGACTACTTCCAAGGTTCCAAGAGACACACTGCAAAAGATGATAAATATTGAAAAGGTGGTTGAAGCCATGACGGAGCTGGGCAACACAGTCTATAAAGACATCATTCCGCAAACTGCTAAGGACGACATTAATGCAATAATGCAGCTGGAAGCCAGCTTTGAATCCCTGCAGCTGAAGAAAGTCATCAGCTCGTTTAGGACGATGTTTAGCGTAGGAAACATGGTAGCAGCTTTGAAATTGATGATGCTTGAAGTTAGAAACCTGTCGGCCATAGCTTCCGGGGTAGAACAAAAAGTTCCTACAGAATCAATCATTGCCAACCTTGTCAAGGCTTCATAACAGCAGTGCGCCCAGCCCGATGCCACCCAGGCAGAGTCGTTGATATTCCTACTCTCTCGTCTACTTGTACACTTCCAAGTCCTTTAGAATTTGTATCACAACAGGAATCTCCAAATCTAGCTGAAGCGCGATAAATTCCTCTGATATACCTGATAGGTAAAGGTTCTTAACGATTTGTATCTTTTCATCGGAGACCTTGTCCTGCATTACGATTGATAGAAAGAGCTGTGCTTGTGTAATTTAAGAATTTGGTTGCTGCTTTTGAGAGGGTAGCAAGAATAGGGAAGTTACGTCTTTTGCTTTAACGCAACGCGGGGGTCTCTCCAAATAAGATTTGAATAGAGCATCTTGGGCACAAGTTTCCTGAATTCCGTACCTTCGCCAGCGTACCACTTCGGGAACCACTCGTACAAGTGCAACCTGATGGTCTGGATATAGACTATCAAACCTTCGATCAGCATGATCCCAATATTGCCCCCAATGAGCACCGCAAGACCTCCTCCATGCGCAAAAGACGTGTTTACGGTTACAAGCAGAGCAACGTGCACCAGTAGCATAATCCCAATTCGGGTATAGCTGATGACGTTGGAAAGAACTTCTATGATTCTTACCAGAATGACTTCGATGATAATTCCCATCAGGCCTCCCCCCTCATCGTGCCCTTGTTTTGCGGCTATTTCCTGTTCTTTCCTGCCTCCGTAGATCATTATTCCAACGGTTCCAAAGAGCACAGGTGGTGCCGCCTTTGCTACAACGTCAACTGTCACCCAGTTACCAAAGACGAAAGTGAGCCACGGGATAGGCTCGCTGTGGATCTTACCGCTAATCCCAAACATTCCAATTATGTCGTAACCAGATCCTATGGCGGCAAGAATCATCGCAACAACGGCTAGAAACTGAATGATGGCCGGGATGTCGTGCGTGTATACGAAGAGCTTGTTTCCCTCTTTGAGGTTCTTGTACAGCCTCAAGCTCATGGCCATCATCAGATGTACGATCCCTATCGCGACTGAAACCTTTAGTATCTTTATCACTTGGTCGAAGTTGAGCTCCGATACATTCAACACGCCCACGATGCCGCCGAGAGGGGCAAATATTGGGGCTAGAACTGGCTGTCCGAGTAGATGGAAGCCAAACATTTCGCCGGTCCCAAGCCCCGCTATGCTGGCGGCAGCACCGCTTGCAGCTATCAGCGTCCCCCAGGTCCTTATCGAGCCGTTCCCCCTATGCCTGAGCAACATGCCAAGTCCGAATAGCAAGAGCCCATGCCCAAGGTCTGCAAACATGAGGCCGTAGAAAAGCGGCCAGACAAACGCTATGATCGGAGTCGGATCTATTTCGTTGTACTTGGGCAGCCCCTGGGTCTCGGTTATCACTTCAAAAGTGCGCGTATACGACTTGTTGGTGAGGAGCGAGGGGAGATGCTGGGCAGCCTCTGCATATTGGTCGAATTGCGCGTCTTCAATTATTGAAACGTAATTGCTGGTAAGTTTTTTGAATTTTCCCTCCATTTTATCCGGGATGTAGCCTTGGATAAGAGCAAAGTGTTCGGTGCCCCCGGGCTTCCTTGTTATCTCCAGAACGTCCTTGGCTACCCTTGCAGCCTCGTGCAGCGACAGGATCTTTGATAATATCGCCGACTTCATCTTTTCTACGTTCTTCGTGATCTCTGCAGACTTGGCTTCAAGTTCCTTAACTTTTGCATGTGCCTGCGAATACGCCCTGCTTGGATTCTGTGGCATGTTTGCAGGGATTTGAAGGGGATGAACGCCAAAGCTCCTCATCACCTTGATGATTTTTTCAGAGTCGTCCGCAGAGCCTATTACTACAATGGATGTTTTGTCTTCGCTCAGCTTGTTAGAATAAAGTGGTAGGTCGCCAATGCTCTTTCGAATCTCTGTCTCATCTTTGGAATCAATGACAAATATATCTGTAAAGAACATCTTGAGGCGTGCGAATGAAGTCAGATCAAGATTAAGGTTAGCTGCCATCTTGAGCGCTACTTCGACGTTACTGAATTCTTCGAGCTCCTTAGTAACCCTGTTCTGTTCTGCTAGAATCTTTTTGGGTTCGTCGAGCGCAGCCTTGCTCTTGTCTTCCAGGTCTGCAATAAAATCCTGAATATCCTCAATAACATAATCTGTCTTTTCTTTTGGCGCACCTTTGAACATGGTTACCATCACTCCCGTTTCCAGCGGAATACCTAGAGCCCTGATGACTTCGTCAATGTCTTGGAATAACCTCTGAGCCTTCAGCAAGAGATCGTCAAAATATGGATTCAGGTGTTCAGAAGTAGTTTGAATAGGGTGGAACCACTCAAGTTCTGCCAGCTTACTCACAGCTTCTTGAGCTTCTATTCGCGGTAGAATTAACGCCGCTTTTTTGAGCTTGGCTAGTCCCACTTTCAGCTTACGGAGTAAATCGGATCTCTTTAAAACGTTTCCTTTTTATCCAAAACATGGCCACTAGTCTGGTGCATAACTTTCAAAAATTTGTTCCAAAGGCAATGAAGGTCTCCTTGGGCACTAAAGAATAAGAAGGGAGGAATTTTCTGATCTGTCTAGGATCTACTGACCCAAGATGATGAACATCATGACTATACCGTAGATCGCGATCGACTCTACCATTCCTACGAAGATGAACACCCTTGACTGCATTTTTGGATTATCGCTGATTGCTGCAAGACCAGCTGCTCCTACAAAGCCAAGTCCGATGCCAGCACCAGCAGCTGCCAGACCGAAGGCCAGGCCTGCACCCAGTAGCTTCGACCCTCCAGATGAGGCTGCTTGGTCTGCTCCCTGAGCAAATGCCTGTCCAATTCCCATCAAACCGGTAAAACCTATTGCGGTCGTGAGTATGGCCAAAACTGAAATCGTAACATGCCCGTTCAGCTTCTTCATACATGAGTTCGAGAATGAAATGCCATATTTAATCATTGTTCCCAGGTGAGCAGACGGATCGTGTTCAAAAGTGGTTATTAGACATCATAGTGTTAAACATAGTACAAATCGTTTTTGAGAAGATTCATAGTAAATAGAAAAGCCGCTCCGTGATCCTTCACATAAAAATGATTAGCGCCTCGAGGTAGAGAAATGACATTGTTCTATCATTCAGTAGCCATTCGCACCAATTCTGAAATTTGCCTACTCTTCTCTTGGGAGAGTTCGGAGATTCCGCCAATCAAGCTTTGAGCTGCAATGCCTTTCTGGCCGAGCAATTGGGCAACTCTGAGTGAAGTATTTCCCATCATGCAAACGAGCAATGGTTTGGCATCAGCTCCTCCCAATGCCTTATCCAGCCCCGTGGGAATCTGTTGGGTTACTAAAAATTGTTCCACCTCTCTTGCCTTTGGCACCGAGATCTTGCTTTCATCAACTCCCAACGCTTTTGCAATGAGCTCTATCCCCTCCTTGCGTGGAGTATACATTGTGTGAATCCAGACAACCCTGTTGTAGTTTCCGATGTTTGAAACAGCTTCTTCTAGAGGAACCTCCAAGCGACCCTTCTTCTCTTGTGTCGTTTCAAGGTTCTTTCTGTACTTTTGGATTCCATCAGCAATTATTACAACAAATTTTGCTCCTCCATTTCCACCAAAGTTCGCCATTTGCATCACCGCGTAAAGGGCAAGGGCACTGCTTTCTCCCATATCGTGCCCTTTGTCCACGAAAAACTTTAGCAGACGTTTTGCCTGTCCAAAATCTACTTCATGTTGTCCGGCATATCGGTCTGGCTCGTAGAACTTCAGGCCCGATGCCTTACTTTTTGTCCTTATTCCTGCAACATCTTGATCACCTAGTGGAAAGACTACATGTAGTGACTTCTTTCCGTATTTCTCCATCAAATATCTGCTCAAGCCACCAGAAGTGCCGCCTGTCCCAAAGGTGCAGACGATTCTGAAATCAGCCAGCGAATGGCCTTGTTCGCGTAGTTGCTGGTCTATCTCAGTAGCGGTCACAGTTCTATGTACCTCGACGTTCAGATCGTTGTCATACTGTTCTGGGCAGAAACAGTCGTAGATCTTTGCAAGAAGCTTTGCCAAGTTTATTATGTCTTGGCGAGCTAGAACCGCTTCAACTTCAGAGCGTGATTTATCGAAAACGGCAAGGTCGAAACCGAATCCAGCGAGCTGTGAGCGAATGTTCGCCGCGGTTGCTTTGGCAGCCAAAAGATTCGCGTCGCCCTTCATCCCTGGAGCAGGACAGATGTCCATGTCAAGGTTTATGATTCGTATTTTCTCGTTTTTTAGCTCCTCAAACACCCCTTCCTGTAGCTTCCTCGATACAAGGGCAACAACATCTAGGCCAAGCTTGGTCAACTGCCCTAGAGCAATGCCAAAGTTACCAGACGTCGCTTCAAATATCGTTTGTCCACGCGTAAGCTTCCCTGAAACAATGGCATCATGGACTATCTGCACTGCCGGCCTTACTTTGATAGAGCCAGCCAACAAGTTTGAATCGAATTTGCCGAATACTCTTAGATTTTTATCACCAAGATCAAGACCGTACTCCTTTTTTGCACACTCCCTCAGATCTTTNNCCCTCTTTATTCAGTCCTTGCAATTTTCTCCACTATGCTACTATGCACAATTAGGTTTTATAAAAGATGTGATATGGCTCCAATGATTCGTTAGATTGCACCCTCTCAAACGGGCAAAGACGTATGGGTGCAGGACTAACAACAGGAAGGCTGCTTATGCATTCTTGAGCGAGTATCATAGTTTATGCATCGACAAGAAGGATCTTATCTCTGCCCAGCTTGAAGCGTGCGAAAGGCTGTCAAAATACGCGGACGATCCAGACGACAGATCCGCGAGAATGGCACTTGAC
>DAOL01000056.1:0-9265 GCA_002501845.1 Nitrososphaera sp. UBA217 | reverse complement strand
GTGCGCTCGAGCTCCTTTGCAAGGCTGAATATCGCGTTCTCGTATTCTGCTGCCTTGCAGACTCCGGACAACATGTTTTTGATGAGCTTGGCAGCCTTGTCAACGGTGGCATTGGTTTCTGTAAAACCGTAGGAAAGCTGGCTGCCTCCTTTTGTCTTTATCTGCAGCGTCGGTATCTTGACATCGACTATTCTCCTGACGTTGACGTCTACTTCCATTACGCTTGGAGTCGAGTCGGCAACCGCTTCGAGGGTAGCTGTGCCAAGGGACATGTATGAGTTGTATACGGCAGTGTATATCTCGCCAAGAGGTGTCCATATATCCTCCCTTGCCTTATTGGCTTCCTCAATCATCTCGTCTATTTTCTTTAGCAAGACTTCGCGCTTGTCGTCAAGGATCTTGTGCACCATCTTGGCTACCTGCGTCGAGCGCCTTATCTTGATCAGCTCGATCTTTGTTGCGCTGACCCTTCCTCCAAACGACATTTCTACTTGCCTTTGTAGTGTTGCCTGACGTGCTTTTCCTTGATCTTGGTCAGCTCTCCTTCTGGAAGGCTAGACAACACGTCCCAAGCCCTGCCAAGAGTTTCGTCAAGCGCCCTGTTCTCGTCTGGTGCCTGCTTCAGGAAGTGTTGTTCGAACATGTCGCCTGCATCCAGGTACTTCAGGTCGACGCCTGTAAGGCCTGCCCTGCCCACAATTTCTGAAAGGGCCCTGACCTCCTGCGCCCTTGAATAACAGTCATACATCTGGTTCCCGACTTCCATGTGGTCTGATCTAGTTTTCCCTTCGCCCACTCCGTCCTTCATGAGCCTAGAAAGCGACATCAATACATCCACCGGTGGGTAGATGCCCTTTCTGAACAAGTCGCGCCCGAGCACGATCTGACCCTCTGTGATGTAGCCTGTTAGGTCAGGGATCGGGTGGGTGATGTCGTCTGCCGGCATCGATAGGATTGGCACCTGTGTGACGCTTCCATTCTTGCCCTTTATTCTGCCCGCGCGCTCGTAATTGTTTGCAAGATCGGTGTATAGGTAACCCGGGTAGCCTTTCCTGCCTGGCACCTCTTCCCTGGCCGCACTTATCTCTCTGAGCGCTTCAGCATAGTTGGTCATGTCCGTCAGTATTGCCAGCACATGCATGCCAAGGTCAAATGCCAAATATTCTGCCACGGTAAGCGCTACTCTGGGTGTGATGATTCTTTCGATTGCCGGGTCGTCTGCAAGGTTGAGGAACAACACCGAGCGCCTGAGTGCGCCAGATTCTTCCAAGCTGCGCTTGAAGTACTGCGCTTCTGAGTATTGCACGCCAATTGCAGCAAACACCACGGCAAAGTCTTCCTTTGTTCCGACTACTGCCGCCTGACGCGCAATCTGCGCCGCCAAGATGTTGTGTGGCATGCCAGAGCCGGAAAATATCGGCAATTTCTGTCCCCTTACAAGGGTCAACATGCCATCAATTACGGAAACGCCCGTTTGAATAAACGATGTCGGGTATTCGCGCCTTTCCGGGTTCATGGGCTCGCCGTTAACGTCGAGGAACTTGTCAGCAATCGGGTCAGGCAGGTTGTCATTTGGTCTTCCAAGGCCATCGAACACCCTGCCAAGCAATTCTTGTGAAACCGGCATCTCCATCGTCTTGCCAAGGAACTTTGCTTTTGTTCCAGTAATTGAAAGGCCGGTGGTGCCTTCAAACACCTGAACGATCGCCTTGCCAAAGCCCACTTCAAGGACTTTACCGAGTCTGCGCTCGCCATCTACAGTCTCGATCTCCACCAGCTCGTCAAATGATGCTTTCGTTATGCCATCGATTACCATCAGGGGGCCCTTGATCTCGGCCACCTTTGTGTACTCTACCCCGACCGTTTCAGGCAACTACCTTTGCCTCCTCTGTCATTGCCGCGCCTTCTGCAGCCTTGCGGAATTGATCGTCTATCTGTCTGTCTAGATCTTCAAGCTTTGCCAATTGTTCTTCCGGTATCTCGAACTTGGCCTTGAGCATTGCCGGAATTATCGGCATCGCCCTGATATCTGCGAGCGAAGTTCCTGCCTTCAATGCCTTTTGCGCTTCCTTGTAGAACTTTACCATGAGCTTGACCAGCTTTACCTGCTTTTGCGGGCTGCAGTATGTGTCGACTTTGTCAAATGAGTTTTGCTGCAAAATGCCGATCTTGATCATGCGTGCGACTTCAAGCACCAGCTTTTCTTCGTCTGGCAACGCCTCGGGGCCAAGCAATCTCACGATTTCTTTCAGTTTGTCTTCCCTTTGCAGTACGTGGTATGACTCCGCCCTCAGGTCGTACCATTCGCCCGTGACGTTTTCCTGCCACCACTTGCTGACACTATCAAGGTAGCCAGAGTAGGACAGCATCCAGTTGATTGATGGATAGTGCCTGGAATACGCAAGCCTAGTGTCAAGTGCCCAGAACGTCTTGATGAACCTCATAGTGTGCGTCGTGACTGGCTCTGTGAAATCAGCGCCTGAGGGCGACACTGCGCCTATCAGCGTGACAGATCCTGCCCTATCCGGTGAACCAAGCGCCTTAACCCTGCCTGCTCTTTCGTAGAATTCTGCAAGCCTTGACGCAAGGTACGATGGATAGCCTTCTTCTGCAGGCATCTCCTCAAGGCGTCCCGACATTTCGCGAAGTGCCTCAGCCCACCTGCTTGTCGAGTCGGCGACAAGCACAACATCGTAGCCCATGTCGCGGTAGTATTCTGCCATAGTAGCTCCTGTATAGATTGACGCTTCCCTTGCAGCCACTGGCATGTTGCTAGTATTTGCGACCAGCACCGTTCTCTCCATCAGTGGCCTGTTGGAGCGCGGATCGATAAGGTGTGGGAACTCGACGAGCACTTCGGTCATCTCATTGCCACGTTCGCCGCAGCCAATGTATACAACCACCTTGGAGTCGGCCCATTTTGCAATCTGGTGCAGTGTCACAGTTTTGCCGGTGCCAAAGCCGCCGGGGATTGCGCCGGTTCCTCCCTTTGCGATCGGGAAGTAAGTGTCAATGACGCGCTGGCCGGTTACCAGCGGGACCGTAGGGTCGTAACGCTCGGCATAGGGCCTCGGCTTTCGCACGGGCCACTTGTGATACATTTTAAGCGACACCTTTTCGCCGCCCTTGTCGGTGGTAGCGATGACATGCTCGATGTCATAGTCGCCTTCGCCTGCAATATCAGTCAGCTTGCCGGCTGGATAGTTTGGCGGGACTAGAATGCTGTGCGTCAGCAAAGGAGTTTCTTGCACTGTGCCCAGGATCGATCCTGGGCCAACCTGATCCCCTTTTTTTACGCTGGGCTTGAAGTTGTACTTCTTTTTCATGTCCACAGGGGTTGTGACCACGCCTCTGCTAATGAATGCACCTGACTTTGACGCGATCTCGTCCAATGGACGCTGGATTCCGTCGTATATTTTGCCAATGATTCCCGGACCCAAAAGAACTGAAAGTGGTTGACCGGTGCCAACGACGGGCTCGCCTGGCTTTAGTCCGGACGTTGATTCATAGACCTGAATAAATGCCACATCGCCGGTTAACCTGATGACTTCGCCGATGAGCTTTGATTCGCCCACCTCAACTGTTTCGTACATCTTTGCTGCAGACATGCCGTCTGCCTTGACTGCCGGGCCGCTAACCCAGACAATTCTCCCTTTTGCTACCACTACGTCTCTCCTCTCAGCATCTGGGCAATGTTTTTCCTTATTAAAGGTTTGAGTCTTTCAATTCTGGAATCAAGGGTGTTATCGTACGTCATTGTACCGTCTGCGGACTTTACCCTGATGCCGCCTAACACGTCGATGGGCTGATCAGACACCACTGCCTGGACATTTGGGTTCTTTTTTTGAAGGTCTGCAACGATCTTCTTGACTAGGTCGTAGTCATTTTTGTTGCATTCAATGACGACTTGCCCAGAGCCTACAGACGAAACGCTTCCCTCAATGATGCTGCTCATGAGTGTCCTGTAGCTTTCCTTATTCCCCGAGGCCGTCAGCTTTTTCCGGGCCTCTTCAAAGGCGTTATTGACGGCGTTTTCAATTATCAAAAGTTCCTGGTTGCGCACAGCTAGCCTGCCTGACCCTACTATCTGGCGCTTCAGATTCTCGGCCTGCTTTTTTGCAGACTCGATTATCCTTGTGCGCTCGGCCTCGAGCTTGCCGCGGGAAGCCGTGAGGTTGTTCAGAGATTCCTGGTAAGCAGCATCCATCTTTGAAATTAATTCTGCTTCTTTTTGTGATAAAACCTTGTTGATCGTACGCTCCATAGCAGAATTTGAGCTCATTTGATTGTTCTCGGTTGTCTCACGTGATTTTAACCTTTTGATGGCCTAAGTGGCGACGGCCCTGCCAAGCATTGTGTCGACACTTCTGACCAGTGCCTTTATGCGCGTGAGGTGGCCACCCTCCCAGTACACCTTGTGACAAGTTGTGCATTGGTAAAACTCTCTGTGCAGTTCAGCAACCTTGCGTGGCACACCATTTTTCACCTGGTCTGGCCTTTTCTCTTCCAGCAGCCCGTTGCATATCGAGCACCGGGAGCCTATGCCATCCAGGTCTACAGAACTGATCCCGTTCTTTGACAGGATGTGCACCAGATCTTCCAATTCGCCTGAGCCGCTGACAAGGACACCGCGGGCGCCTGCCTTGACCACCCGCTTGAACAGTTCTTTGTCTGCAGTCAGAATGACCCTGCCCTGCTCGATCCCCGTTTTCAGGATTTCGTCATCATGTGCATGGGCAATGTATAGTGTGTCAAAACCAAAAATGCGGAGCTTGCGGGCGACGCTCCCAAGCATCGCGTCTGCAAGAAAGCTAGGTGCCTTCAGAACCACCAGAGGACTCGCCCCTGCACACTTCGCAAATGAATGTGCCCTCGTTATGCTGCAACAAGTCAGACCACTCGCTGCATTCGTCGCAGTACCCTGACACATTGCTGGGTGGCCGGACTATGCCAAGCTCGCCTCTGATAATTGCCGCCTTTTCCGACACAACATCAACTAGATCAGGTGTCACCGCGATTACGTCTGACGAAGAAATAATGCCGACAAGCCTATTCTTGTAGACCACACCCAATCGCTTGATGTTGTGCTTCCTCAACTGGCGCGCTGCCTCGGTGATGCTCTCTTCGCTCTCTATCGTGTGGATGCTCTGCATCACGTCCTTTGCCTTTATCTGGCTTGGCTTGACGTCCTTGATCAAACCGTTTGAAACAATATCCCAGTCAGTCACTATGCCAACAGGCTTGTCCTTTTCCATAATGACAATGCTCCCAATCTTTTCCTCCTTCATCTTTTTCGCAATGTCGCGAATCGTGTCATTTGGTAAAGCGGAAACCACGGGGCTATTCATTATGTCCCTGACAAGCACGCGGGTTGTCATGTTTGCGTCAGCATGTTCTCTGACTGGCTTTTTTACCACAAAAAGTAATCGAATTTCTGGCTTTAATTACTTTCTGATTGGCCCCTTGCGGTGAACGATATCCTTGACTGTCCCGTCGGAAGCGCCCTTACAAAGTCGTCAAGGCTGATGTGCTTGATAGTTTCTGCTATTTCACTCTCACCGGATATTTTTACAAATTCAGATTTTGCTTTTTTTGCCGCAGTCATCGGATCCATACCGCCCTGCAAGAGCACAGCGTAAAACATCGCTCTATTTTTTATCGCTTCTTCCGGCCCGCAGACAAGTGTTTCTCTCCCGTTTAGGTGCACGATGCCGATCGCAAGCCTTATCTCTACTCCCTTGACGTAGTTTCGCTTGCCCTCTATCACAAACGAACCCTTTGGCAGGAACTGCCCTGTGGGCGCCCCTTTTTTCACCTGTTCCGACTTTACCCAGTATGCATCGGCGCTAGAAAGCCCGTCTTTCCATGCCCTGCTAAACGAGACAGTAGCCTTTGCAACCTGTAACAAGGACAACTCGATGCCGCCCTCCTGCGCCGGAGCTGCCGCGTTTTTCACAATGAAAAATGGCGATCCGTGCACTTCGGCATGGAACACGATGTCATCCTCTGTCAGGTGCTTTCGAATCAGCGCTGAATTTGAAGAAGCATCGCGACCACCAATTGCCAGATGCCCGTCGGTGGTTAGAAACCACCTGTAACGCTCGTACCATTCTTTGGCAGTCTGCTCCCTTACAATAACCTTTTTATGGATTGCCGCGGTCTGGTTCCGCAACTTTTCAATCTGCGCAAGCAGCTTTGCCCGCGCTTCTTCTATCGACGCGTTGCCGCGCTCCATCTCCTTTGCTCTTGCAAAAAGCATTGAGCTTACCTTGGCAAGGTTCGCCTGCATCTCTATTTGCTCGCCTGCCACTTCGACATACTTTATTCCTTTTTCCTTCACTATCAAAGCCGAGTTGGCTGCAAGCGTGTCATGGATCTTGCCATCGTCAGGGCTGTGGTAAGAAAGCGCCATGAGCTCGTCTGCAAGCTTGCGGATAGCAAATGACTTTTGCATCACTGCCTCCTTGGCTTTGTTCTGCTCATCAAGGTCATGCTCAAGGACTGCTAACTGCCTGTCAAGCTCGACCGTCTTGCTGCTGCGCCCAATGTCCAGAATTTCGCTGCTCAGCACCTCGTCTACCGCCTCCATGTACGACGCGGCTTTCTTTGTGCTCGCTTTAGCCGCTTCTTCTGTCATTATCGGCAATGCTTCCAACGGCTTGTCGCCCTGCATGATAACGACAGGCTGGTGGTTCTTACCGGCACTGACATCGTTGACAAGGCTCTTGACAGTGGAATAGATTTTTTCAACTTCTTCTTCAGTTAAGCGCGCGGCCAGCTTGTCTGGTTCAATGCCAGCCCGCTTGGCAACCTCCTCGACGAATTTCTTTGGCATAGAAATGCCCCGCCCGATCCACCGAAGTACATCAAGGTTCTTCGCTTCGTTTCTCAATGCAAGCAGCTGGCCAAGTGTGACTTCAAAAACGTCGACACCCCTCGCCGGCGGGTAGGCATAGCGCAATCCAGCACCGAGTGTCCTGTGCCTCACTTGGATCGGGTTTAGGATTGTTATTATTTGCATGCTTTCGTCGCATATTGCGAGGTTTCCCTCTCCAAAGAACTCACAGACGACAACTCTCACCCTGCTGTCCGGATGTCTGAATTTCATTGAGACAATGCGCTCGCTTCCGGCCTGCTCTATCGAATCTAATTTTGCGCGCTCGAGCTCTTTCTGCGCAGTACTCTCAAGACTGTTCTCTTCTACCGGCTTGAACCTGAGCCTCGTAATCCACACACCCCTCGCGGACAGGACCAACATGATGTCTTCCTGCGTTGGGTGGTGAAGCTTGAGAAGGAGTGAGCTCTTTGTTATGGCATTGACGCCACTTACATAATACCCTGAGGTAACCCTGCTCCTGATCTCGTTGACAAGGTATCGCAGCTCGATGCCGGATAGCTCCATGCCAGAGGAACAGCATTTCACAAATATTAAACAATTGAACAGCCGCAAGGCATTTTACTGGCTCTAATTTAATCAAAAAAGACAACTTTGGACATATTTGAAAGGATCTACTTCATGCGTGCCCTGGTGGGCGTGGCTGGAGGCATTGTTGCAGGTCTTGTAATCAACAGTACCTTACCATTCGGTTATCCATCTTCGTCTTCTCCCTACCTTGTATCCGTGGGTACAGGAATAGCGTTCTATGCCGTCTCCTATGGAATTGGAAAGACCATCGCCAAGAATGTACCAAAAGACAAACGCAGAAAGGTTGCAACCGAGGGCATAATCCCATTCATTTTCCTGTTGCTGACATTCATGATAATCGTGTACACTGGACTTAACCAATGTGATCTTAGGTTAAATATCCCCGGCTGCCAGCATTAAACTAACTTGCTTTGGGACAAATGTACACCAGGCATCCCTGACGATCTTTTCGAGCGGACCGAAGAAGTGCCAATAACAAAGGAGGATATTCGGGCAATAGCAATAAGCAAGCTGCGGCTTAAGGAAGGCAATTCAGCGATAGACATCGGCTGCGGCAGCGGAAGCATCACCGTTGAACTATGCCTGCAGACAAAAGGCAACGTGTTTGCCATTGATTTCGACCAGAGAGCAATCGAGCTTACAAAGAAAAACCTGCAAAAGTTTGGAGTAAGGGCAGAAGTAATTCTTGGCAAGGCTCAGGACATTCTGCCGAAACTGCCGCAGGCCGACGCGGTAATGATCGGCGGCACCTGGGGCGACACTGCACACGTAATCGAGCTTGCAGTTGGCAAGCTGAAAAAGGGAGGCAGGATTGTGATCGACACAATACTAATTGAAACTATGTACCAGGCGCTTGCCACGATCAACGAATTAAAGCTGGTCGAAATCGATATCACTCAAATAACAATTTCAAAGGCCCGCAAAGTGACGACAGGAACGATGATGCTTGCAAGGAACCCCGTGATGATAATATCCGCAACTAAAGCCTAGCTGTTGCAGTATCAAGATACTCTTTGTCGATCTCAAACCCAACAAATGGGACTCCAAGGCGCATTGCCGCAACCGCGGTCGATCCGATGCCGGTGAAAGGATCAACTACCATCTCGGCGTCGCCGTGCAGCTTGATGCACATCTCTGGCAATTTGACAGGGAATGTAGCCGGATGTGGGCGCTCGCTCTTGCTCTGTATCGTTTCGTAGGGGATGAACCACGTGTTGCCCCTGTCGCGCTTATCCTCCTTGGCCGCCTTCCATCGCCCAACGTTTGTCTTGTCCTGGTACGGTATCCCCACAGCAAGCTTGTCAAGATGGGCATCGCCGGTTTTTGTAAAGTGGAAAATGTATTCTTGGCAGTCGTTCAGGAACCTCTCGCTCACTATTGGCTTGAAGTGGCCGACCGCGATGTCGCCGCCAATGTTCGGGTAATTGCCAACGTCGGCCTTGTTTATTGCTATCGACTTGATCCAGTGGATGACGTTCTGCAGCGTAAAGTGCTTCTTCAAGACCAAGGCCACGTCCCAGGCTATCCATGGATCCTTTGGCTTGTTGCCTATGTTGAGAAAGAACGAGCCATCGTCTGATAGTGCCTGTTTGATCGCTACACCCACTTCTTCCATCCATGCCAGATATTTTTCACGGGGCAATGCGTCATTGTAAGAACCGTAGCCGATCCCGATGTTGTAGGGCGGGGATGTTACGATCACATCTACGGATTTTTCGCTGACATTTTCCTTCAAGCCACTTATGCAGTCCTTCAAGTAAAAAGTGGCAGAACAACCGCCCTTCTGCACGATCCTATAAGGGGCGTCCTGATTCTGCAACGAATCAAAACATGCAATCC
>DAOL01000074.1 GCA_002501845.1 Nitrososphaera sp. UBA217 | reverse complement strand
CAATAGGTAATGATAATTCGAAATCTGCAATCGAATAGGTTATTATGGAAAGCGGAAGCTGCCAGTTCCATGATATCTTGCGGCTGCAGGTGCATCGTGTGTAAGAGTCAGCATCTAACGAGCCACAGTTTTATCGCGCCAGACGGCTACGACGATATGCACCACACATGCAAGTCATGCGGCACGCACTTCAACCATCTTGACGGTGAAACGTACACAAAATGCAAGACTTGCAAATTTCCCTGATTACCTGTCAGTTAATTTCTTGTGATACGTGCTCTTGCACGGCTGGTCTTCAGCTAGCCTGACCTCTTTCATTTTTTTCTTGTCGTAGATCGTCTGGAGAAATCTGTAGCAGACGCCGCAAACTTCGATCATCGATCATCCGAAGGTTGAAAGGGTTAAAAGTTTAGCTGCAGACGCAAATTGCAGTATGTTATTCAAATTCACACGGTTGGTGATTAACTAAAAATTATTTTAATGTCATGATGATCCACGGGGGTCGTCTAAAGCATTGCATAGATCTGGAAAAATGGTCAAGTAGCTATCAAAAGGACTCTCAGATTATTGGCGGCGAAAAAAGCAAGTGTGGGGTTTCCCCGTTCCAAAGCTATGCAAGATCTAGAACCTACCTAGGCTGATGTGCCTGCTTCTTTCTTTCCTGCTTCTTCCTTCGGCTGTTCAGCAGCTGAGGGGGCTGNNGCAAACTCTCGAATCATGTTGATGACCCTGTCGGTCCTCTTGTACTGTGGAGTTAGCCATGCCCTGCCCAGATTAATAGTGTAAACGCGTGTAAGGTTTTCAGCTGTTGCCATTTTTCATCAACCTACGTTGACGTCAGACTTGCGCCATTGCCTGCGTTTGGGGTTGGTCCTGACCTTCCTGTTTGTCCTGATGACTACCCACGTCGGCACGGGCCTATTCTGTCTAGTACGCTTCATCAACCGCTTCTTGCGCGAAGTATTTTTCCGAGAAGGCATATACGAACCTAGAAATGATTTTTTCCGCTTTTTAAGTGTTGGCGTGATGGCATGATCACTGAAATATAATAGGGCAAGAAAGTCCATGATTCCTGCCAGGGTCGACAAGGCGGTATGCGAGAGGGCTTGAAAAGTGAAGAAGAGAGATGACTAGTTGCCAGAACCTTTCACCCATAGCAATATTAGTCACTTTCAAGCAATACTGATGTCTAGCATTGAATGAAAACGCCAAACGGTTTCTGACCAATCAGCTTGTCTGGATTGGGATATATTTTGGGATCGCGCTTACAGTGACTCTTCTGTTGGACTTTCCGTTGTCGTTGCTTGTGGTATTGGCGATCATACTCCCGCTTAGCCTCTATAGAAGGAGAAGGTATTTCAAAAGAGTGGGCGGAGGAGAAGGCTCGTTCTTCAATCCCGGAGGCATGTTTGGACCAAGGGGGATTGACTATTATTGCATCAGCTGCGGGACGAAACATCGCCAGGCTGCCTGTCCAAATTGTGGTTCAAAAATGAAGAAAGCTGGTTTCTAAGAATTATCAACATCTGAATGTGCAGAATAGCTATTTCCTTTAGCCTGAATAAAATGTAAACCATGAGAAACGGACAGATAATCTTAACAAAGGTTTTAGCGCACAATATGAGTAAGAATCAAGAATGCCTAAAATTATGGATAACGTGCACCGGTACTTTGCGACCACCGTCGGGCTGATCACCACAAAGGGAAGCAAGCACGGCCAGAACGTTATGGCCGCCGAGTGGACAATGCACGTTGCATACGAACCGATGCTTATCGCCATTTTTGTGCACGAATCGCCGACGTACTGGAACATCGAAGAAACCAGGGTGTTTGGAGTCAATATCGCATCAGAAGATCAGGCCGAGCTCGTCAACATCGCAGGCGGGTATTCTGGCATTGAGATAGAAAAGCTTGCAATCCCGCGAACATTCGCAACACAATGGGCGAAGCACATCGATGTTCCAATGATAAAGGGATGTTCGCTAAACGCAGAGTGCAAGGTAACAAAAATTGAAAAAATAGGCGACCACATCATGGTGGTGGGAGAAGTCCTTAGCGCAAGATTTGACGAAAAGAAGTTTCCACTGATATACACGAGAGGCAATTACAGGAAGCTTTCAAGGTCGAAAATCCGGTCAGGCAGAAAAACGGTGCTCATAACGCCTGCGCAAATGTTGCAGTTCAAAAAGATGTTTGCCGGCCAGTTCGTTCTAAAAGCGGCGGCCGCCATAATAAAACAGGACAGCAGTATATTGCTGCAAAAATTTGGCGACTGGTGGGTTTTGCCGTTGGTTATTGCTGACAAAGGCGCCAACTACAAAGACGCACTCGAAAAGGATCTCCCATCTATCGGCGTGTCTGCCAGCGTCGGCAAAATCCGCGGCATCCGGCGCATGATGCTCAAAGCCGGGAAAACAGAATTGCGAGCCAACTTTATTACGTTTGACTGCAAGTTCAAGTCGCTTGAAGGCTCTTATGCAGCGTGGTTTGCCAGGCCGCCAAAGAATGTTGTATTAAGGACGCTGTTTGAGAAGCCCTGATCCCACTATTTTCTCTGTGGCTACCAGCAAATGCTTGATGTCACCCTCATCGTGGGCGTACGAGAGTGCTCCCATTTTGCCTGGCAAAAAGAATATCCCGTAATCTGCCATCAGTGCAAGGTGGTATTTTGTGAGCAGATCTTTGTTCGATGTTGCGACATCGCTTGCGTTTTGAACTACTTCCTTACCAAAGTGCGCAAGAAAGATCGAGTTCAAACCTGTCACTTGGCACCGGATCTTCGCGTCTGCAAATATCTTGTTCAATCCTTTCCTTGTCTTGCCTCCCAGCCTGTCAATCTTGTCGTAAACATTCCTGTTCTTTTTCAAAAACGTCAGTGTTGCGAGGCCGGCAGTCATCGTGACGGGGTTGGCAGAAAACGTGCCTCCTCCTATTGCACAGCGCGCTTGCTTGTCCCTTCTTGAAACCGGATCCGCAAGCGACATTATGTTCTTGTCGCCGCACACGATTCCAATTGGCAATCCTCCGCCACATATCTTGCCAAGGGTAAACAAATCAGGTTCAAGTTTGTAGACGCTTGCCGCGCCGTGGAGCGACAGCCTAAAGCCGGTCACGATTTCGTCGAGTATGAATAGGCTGCCGTTTTTCTTCGCAAATTCCTGCAGACCCTGAAGGTAGCCGTCGACGGGGGGTATGCATCCTGCGCCGCCAAGCACGGGCTCGATAATGACGCAAGCAAGGTCGTCCTTGATTGTCTCTAGAACCTTAAGAGACGCGTCGAGGTTGTTGAATGGTATCGACTC
>DAOL01000053.1:10342-10535 GCA_002501845.1 Nitrososphaera sp. UBA217 | reverse complement strand
CTGGAATCTTGTTTAGTATTTCCCTCCATGCCTGTGCGTGCCTTAAGTCTGCTTCTTCGTGTATCTCGAAATATTTCGTGGCGTCGTCGCTGCTCATCCCGTAGAACTTTTTCAGCCCGTCGATCTTGCTCCTGCTTATCTTTGGAAGCTCCATTTCATAGGCGTACATTGCTGCCACTGCTTCTTCAAGCGA
>DAOL01000053.1:7317-10291 GCA_002501845.1 Nitrososphaera sp. UBA217 | reverse complement strand
ACGTTCATAGGTGATCTCAATTCTCCCCGATAGAAAAACCTTGTGAAAAAACAATCAAGAAAGGATTTTATGTGAAGGTTCTTACAAACTTTGCGAGTGCTCCGGTGGTGTAGTAGCCACTTCTGGCTGCACAATCCGGTCAAGCATTGTGGCCTTTCGAGTCGCAGATCCCGGGTTCAAATCCCGGCCGGAGCACTTTTAATTCCTGGAACAGTAAATTAATATTGTCAGCAATTTGACATAACCTCAGGATAAGAGCTGTTTTGAGCNNCTGTATTCGTGGTCCGAGTTCCACGCGCCGCTGCGCTACGCCTGCGACGGCGGCAAACGCATCAGGCCGCTTATACTCGTGCTTTCAGTCGAATGCATCAACTCAAAAAAGCCCGGGTCGGACGCCTATCTTGCTGCATCTGCAATAGAGCTCCTACACACCGAATCGATTATCCACGATGACATCATTGACGACGAGAACCAACGCCGCGGCAAGCCCTCATTTCATGTGAAGTATGGCTACAACAGTAGCATCCTTACCGCCGATTTTGTCCTCGGCGTCATACTCAACATCGGCTCGAAGCTCAAGGACACGCGGGTCATAAGCGAGCTGTCCAACGCGGCGACAAGAATGAGCGAGGGCGAAATGATGGAAATAAGGCTCAACAAATCGCCAGAAATCAGCGAGGACGACTACATCAAGGTCCTTGAATACAAAACCGCTTCGCTCTTTGAAACGTCTGCAAAGTTAGGCGCGATCATTGGCGGCGGAAGCGAAGACCAGATCCGCGCCATGACATCGTTTGGCAACCTGCTCGGCATTGCGTATCAGATCCACGACGACCTTATCGACTGGAACAACGAAAACCGGCTATTCAACATGCTTGTCAGGAAGAACGGCAGGTCGCAGGAGCTGGTCGACCAGATGGACAAATTGTATCAATCGTACGCTGCAAAGGCAAAGAATGAGCTCCGCAAGATATCGGCAGAAAACGAGACCAAGCGTCACCTTGAGCATCTGACCGACCTGGCTTCAGTTCAGTTCTAGCATGAAAGAGCTTCTAGAATGCAAACGCGCACCTTTGTTTAGTTGCCGCCGGCTAAAATTGACGCNNGCCCTCGGCTCCTTTACCTTGCTCATGTCCGGCCCCTCCTCCATGTACATTTTTCTCATTATCCAGGCATAGTAGCCAAGCGAGAGAGCGCTGTTGAGAACACCTGCTATTGCAAGCCACGGGCCCCATTCCACAAGTGGCCCGGAGTTGATGGCTGCACTAAAGAGCACCAGCTTGCTCCAGAAGCCGTTGAGCGGGGGAACGCCGGCCAGCGCAAGTAGCGATATCGAAAGCGCGATCGCAGTTATCGGCATGCGCTTGCCAAGGCCCCGGTACTTTTCAAGGCTGTAGCTTGCCAGTGCAGTAGCTACCGCTGCGGCTGCGATGAAGCCCGCCGACTTCATCACCGCGTGGTTGATGATGTGGAAGAGCGAACCTGTAAGCGCCTGATCTGAATAAGGTGCAAGTGCGATTCCTATCATGATATAGCCTGCCTGAGCAATGCTTGAATACGCAAGTATCCTGGGTACGCTCTTTTGCACCAGAGCACCGAGGTTGCCAATCGTCATGGTAAATACCGCAACTATAGCCAATGTGAGCGTCCAGTCGAGGTTGAGCGCAAACATGCCAAGCACTATGACGCGGAGCGCGGCGGCAAAGCCGGCCTTCTTTGTACCCGCAGCCAATAGCGCGCCAATGGTCGTGGGAGCGCCTTCATACGCGTCTGGCAGCCACATGTGGAACGGCACGAGACCCATCTTGAAGCCAAAGCCTGCGATGAATAGCGCGACTGCAAGTAGGCCGACAGGCACCAGATTTGAATTGAGGCTAGCCATNNAGGACAATGAGCGCGGATGCCAGCGCGCCAAACATGAAATACTTGATCGCGGCTTCGTTTGATATCGGGTCACGCTTTGTAAAGCCTGCCAATGCATATGTTGGAAGCGACATCAGCTCCCAGGCAATGAGCAGCATCACGAGGTCTGTCGAATAGGCAATTATCACCATGCCAATGCTTGATAGCAGGATTAGCGAATAGTACGCTGCAGGGTTTGATTTGCCCTTGTAATAGTTCCACGATGACGCGGTGACCATTACGGACACAAGCAATAGCGCGATCGCAAAGAATGAGCCGAACATGTCATCGACTATTACTTCCTTTGAGAACGCCACTGCGGGCAGGACTTCGCCGGAGAATATGCGGAAGATGACTACGCCCATTGCGACAATAAGCGCGCCAAACGCGATTGCGCTGTAAAGCTTGTTTCGGTCTGCTCCCTTTTCGCGCCTGGCGGCGTCAATGGCCGGGATGGCAAGGCCTACCACGCCCAGTATTACCGTCACGAGGATTGGTGTTGAAAATAGGTCAACCATTTTCCATGCACCTACAAGAAGAGCAACATCACGATTATCATGATGCCCACTGCAAAGACGAACAGGTATGTCTGCGTGATTCCGGTCTGCCCGCTCTTAACGACCCGCGACATGTATGACATTGAATATTGAAGGGCAGGGTTCATGCCGTCGATTATGGTGCTTTCAAAGTATCTCCAGATTATGCGGTACACTGCAAGCGGGATTATCACGCTGCCCCAATAAAGGGCGGTATTGAGGTACCATCTGTTGTACAGGAACTTCCAAATCGCCCTTGTCACGATGCTCCTCGATATGACCTCCGGGTCCGCCTTCCTCGCAATGTAGAAGACAAATCCTAGGGCTCCGCCAACCGCAAACGCCCCCACAGATGCCGCCGCCGCAAGTGGATTAAGTCCAAACCAGGTCCTGTCGCCTTGAGGCGCAATGCTGAACAGCGATCCAGCTGTTTCTCTTGCTTGGCCGTGGATTCCAAAGGACGAGGCAAGATAATTGGTGAAAAGAGCATGAATTTGAGCTTCAAAGACAAAGCCGACCACGCCTATCGCGATTGA
>DAOL01000053.1:5744-7288 GCA_002501845.1 Nitrososphaera sp. UBA217 | reverse complement strand
CCCATGTCGGTCATAAACCTGGATCCAACAGCGTGCAGTAGCGCGCCGGCCCCCATGAAGAGCGACGCCTTAAACATCGCATGGCTCATCATGTGGAAGAAGCCGGAGGTATAGCCGTCGACAAAGTTGAGTGACAACCCTGCTATGCCGAGGCCCATCATCATGTAGCCTATCTGGGAGCCTGTGGAATACGCAAGCACTTTCTTTATCTCAGGGTTGACAAGGGCTTGTGTTGCAAGCAAGAACGCGGTTATTGCGCCGACCCAGGCGACGACTTCAAAGAATTGCTCCGTGCTAAAGGCGCCCATTGTTCCGAGCGCAAAAAACAGCGGCCCGATGCGCGCGACCAGAAACACGCCGGCTTTGACCATCGTTGCGGCGTGTATGAGCGCAGAGACTGCAGTCGGGCCGGTCATGGCCTCGAGTAACCACTCGTTGAGCGGGAACTGGGCCGACTTGCCTATCGCGCCGCCAAACAACAACACGGCTGCAGGCACCAGCAGGTTCTGCTGCGACATTGCAATCGCCCATGAAGGATCTTTGACCAGCTCCTTGAATCCAAAGGTGCCGGCGTGCATGAATATCAGGAACATGCCGGCGAGCATCATTGTGTCACCTGCGCGGGTCATGAGAAATGCCTTCAAGCCGGCGTGCGAAGGCGAAGCCCACATCGGGATGCCGCCGGCAATGTGGCCCTCCTTGCCGACAAAGTCCTTCTTCCTGTCGTAGTACCAGAACCCGATGAGCGCATAGGATGCGAGGCCCACGCCTTCCCACCCGAAGAATACCATGAGAAGGTTGTCAGACATCACGATCAGCTGCATCGAGCCGATAAAGAAGAGCATGAAGAACCAGTAGCGTGTGAGGTCCTTGTCGCCGTGCATGTAGCCAGTAGAATATACCATGATGAGAAACGAGATCCACGCCACCATGTTGGCCATGACTATAGCAAGTGGGTCTGCTAAGACGCCGGCTTTGAGGCCAAGTGAAGAGATCCACGAGATCTGACTGTGTACTTCGGCGCCATCTAGTGCAAGCGGGATCAGAGTTGCTGCTGAAACTGCGCTTGCCAGCGCAAAGCCAACGGCGGTGTAATCGCGAACTCGGTGACCTTTACGAGCTACCGCCGCGATTATTGCCGCCCCAGCAAATGGGAGTATCCAGACAAGCCACGCGTTTATTGCGATCCCTTCAAAGCCCATCGCCATCTAGATCACCCTGAACCTCCACTGGAATCGATGTCACTGCCCGCGCCCAATGTAAAGCCATTCTGCGCAGTCGATATTTCTGCATGTACGGGAACCGGCACAACTGCCTCGTTGCCTTGAAACATGCCTCCGATGTAGTCGGTGATAGGCGTTAAGAATGTGTCTGGAAGCACGCCTATGATTAGCGTCATTGCCGCAAATACCGCCATAGTTGCTGTGATGTAGCGGTTCGAGTCCTTGACGTGCGTCAGCTCCTCCGGTATCTTGCCAAAGAATATGCGCTTGAACATCCACAGGATGTAGGCAGACGACAGCACTGTCGCGAGGATGCCCAGC
>DAOL01000053.1:0-5695 GCA_002501845.1 Nitrososphaera sp. UBA217 | reverse complement strand
TCTCTTGATGTCATCTTGCATAAGGGCCATTGCGCCGCCGTATATCATTGTGGCAAGGCCCCACATGTTGATGTACAGGTTGTACTGCTCGTAGGTGCCTGTGCCGCCGAGAAGCTCCATCCAAAGCCGCAGGAGACCGTACGCTCCAATCCCTATCATCGCCGGAGATAAAAGGGCAGACACTGGAGTTGGAGCCTCTGCATGCGCGTACGGAAGCCAGATGTGAAGCAAAAACGCCGCTAGCTTGACGCCAAGGCCAATTACAAGCGCGAATATTATCAGGGGAAGCCAATGCGCAGGGATATTTGCAGCGTTTGCCCTGACCGTTTCATAATCAAAGCCGCCAGCAAAAAATCCCATGGCTAAAAGACCCAGCAGGAGTACAACCGCACCGGCGTGGGTCCAGAAGAAGAACATCAGGGCTATTCTGCGCCTTGCGCCGTAGCCGTAAAACGCAATCAGAAAAAAGGAAGGGACGAGCATCAATTCAAAGAACACATAAAACTCGATCAGGTTTGTCGCTAGGACCGTGCCCAGCATACCCATCGAGAACGCAAGGTAGAGCGAAAAGTAGAGCGCCATCTGGTTCTTGACGCGCTGATCTGTTTCAAGCACGGTCAGTTGCGAACCTGAAATGTTCGGGCTGCCCACATTCGAGCCGTGGTCGCTCGACTGAGCGGAAGAATCATTGCCTTGTCCACCTTTGTGCTCTGGCAAGTCCTCCGAGACCTTGTGGATCATGTACGGCTTTGAGTAAAGCGCAATGACGGTGCACAGGATATAGATGATTAGCGCAAAGGGCAAGCTCAGCCCATCAAGCCGAAGACCAAAGTCCCCAAACTGGCCCCATTTGTAGGTCTCGACGTACGTTTGGTGATGGCCATTGTAGATCCACATTGCGGGCACAAGCAAGAGCCCGGTAGACACCGCAAGCGCGCCAAAGGATAACCAGGTTGCGGCGTTTATGCCTGCCTTCCTGCCAATGCCGTAGGCCAAGGGGGCGACAAGAAGCGGTATAAAGGTCGCTGCCAACAGGAAATATGACTCTGCCATTTTGATTTTCTAGCTCCGCAAGCTCCTGAATTCTGCGACATCGATCTCCTTGTAGAGCCTGTACGCCACGATAATTAGCCCGAGCCCTACTGCCACTTCAGCTGCCGCTATGGCTATCGAAAAGAGCGCAAAGGTCTGCCCCTGGGCGTTTGGCAGTCCCCTTGAAAAGGCGACAAGCGTAAGGTTTGCGGCATTGGCAATGATCTCTATGGAGAACAGCATCCTGATCGCGTTGCGCTTGACGACGAGCCCATAGATGCCTATGGCAACAAGTACTACCGATACAATAAGGAAATCAATCAGCTCGCTCATGTTGTTGTTCCACGTCCTCCCTGCGCGCAAGCGCAAGCGCCGCAATTACAGCTCCTGCAAGTGTCAACCCCATTATGATTAGTGCCGGCGCATAGTAGGTCAGCATCAATTTGCCGATCTCCTTAAAGTTCACCGTTGGCGAGCCGCCAAAATTCCCGAACTGCCCATTGAGCCCCGACGCAATCAATAGCGCTCCGAAACTTGCCATGATAATGAGCATCAGAGCAATTCCGGCACTCTTCCTCTTCTTGTCTTCCTTCGTGGTGAAGAGCGCCTGGGTCCTCACCAACATGACCGTGAATATGATGAGCACTGCAACTGCGCCTACGTAGACTGCGATCTGGAACATTGCGACAAAGGGGGCGTCCAACAGCAGGAAAAAGCCGGCAATGCCAAGCATAGAGATTGCAAGCGCCACTGCGCCGTAGATGAGCTCACGCGCTTCAAGCGCGATAATGGCCGCTCCAACTGTCAGGACGGCAACAGCAATAAAGATAGGATCAGCCATGCGTGGCACCCATGTCGTCTATCACTATTTCGACATCGCCTTGGTACTTTGGCTTTATCGCAAGCTGGCCTGGGGTGTAAATCAGGTGTTCCTTTGTGAATGCTGATAATTCATAGTCGTTTGTCATGAAAAGCGCGTAGAATGGGCAGGCATCGACGCAAAGCCCGCAGAAAACACACTTGCCAAAATCGATCTGTGGCATAATGGCCTTCTTGTTATGCTTCCATTGTTCGTCGACCTTAACCATGCCAATTGCTTCTGCAATGCCCTCGCATGCTATTGCGCACAGCTGGCAGCCGGTGCACTTGTCGTGAAACAGAATGTGCCTCCCCCTGTATCCGGCGATGCCTACGCCGCGCTTTGGGTCGAACTGGTATCCGTCGCCCACGAACTTTAGCTTTTGTTCAGGGTAGCGGAATGTAAAGCGTTTGAAAATGAGGTGCTTCGAGCCCGACTCGATAGCCTTGATGAAGGCGCCCGCGGATGTCATCTAACTAGCAGACCTCCCGGACCAAGTATGTTGCCATATATTAGTGCAAGGGCGACAAAAATGTTGATGAACGAAAGCACAATCAGTTTGTACCAGCCCGTGTGGAGCAGTATGTCTATCCTGATCCTGGGGCTGATGCCTCTTGGCAGGAGCATGAGCATTATCACGCCAAATGTTTTGAGCGTAAACCAGAGCGTACCATTGGCAGCCTGCTGGTCGTAAAGTGGGGCGATATTTATAAGTGGTGTCTGGACTTGTGGCGGGAACACCATGGGGCCAGCCCAACCACCAAGGAACAACACNNCCATATATCATGCCGGACGTCTCGGTGAGCCAGCCGGCGACAATCTCTGACTCGGCTTCTGGCAGGTCGAACGGTATCCTCTCCAGCTCTGCTAGCGACGAAATGTAAAAAACAAACGCGCTTATAGGAAGGAAAAATATGAACCAATACGATTGGATCTGGGATTCAACTATGCCAGTCAAGTTGAGCGTGCCAGACAGGATGACAACTGAAAGCGCAGATAGGATGAACGGGATTTCAAATGCGATCATCTGGTGCAGCGCTCGCAGGCCGCCGATGAAGGGATACTTGCTGTTGCTTGCCCACGAGAATAGCAGAGCTATGAGCGGGAAGAACCCTAGGATAGCAAAGACTGCCAAAAGCCCAACATCAACGTCTGCTACGACATATCCCGGGGCTGCCGGTATGAGAGCTACTACTGCAGCGGCTGTTGCAACAAACATTATTGGCGCTGCCCAGAACATGGGTTTGTCGGCGCCGGAAGGAATGATTATTTCCTTAGCTATCAGCTTGAGGCCATCTGCAATTAATTGAAGTATGCCTTCTATTTTGCCAGCGTAAAGTGGGCCAACGCGGAGCTGCATTTTTGCCAGGAACTTGCGCTCTACGAATATAGTCACCGCGGCAATCAGGGCGGCATAGGTAAATCCTGGGAACATGGCTACTCTGAAAAGGTCAGTCGTCATCAGGTGCTGGATTATTGGCATCGTGCGCGACGGATCAACGACCATCGTCAGGAAGAGATACGGCGTAAGAACTTGACCTCCCACAGGCGGAAGAGGCACATAGAACAGAATTATGAAAATGAGCGGCAGCCCTACGAGCGTGACAATGACAAGTATCCAGAAGATGAGCCAGATCAGACTTCCAACAAATTCTCCAAAGCGGAAGTTCTGCGGGTATGTCGCCATCTACCTGTCAGCCTCCACTGGCCNNCGTTTGGGCGTACCGTCGCTTACAATATAGTAGCCAAGCGCTCCCCTCCCTGATTCGACCCTCCTGTAGGTTTCTCCTGGAGGCCCTTTCGGGTTTGGTTGGAGCTTAGCTCTGACTTCGCCTGATTGAGGCATCTTGTCCAGTAGTTGCTCGATTATGTGGCACGATTCTTGCATATCGAGGAATGGCACATAAGATCTGGCAAAACAGTCTCCTGTTTTCATGTATTGAACCTTAAAGTCGATCTCGTTGTAGATGTCATACGGCTCGGCCTTGCGAATGTCATATGGTACGCCTGAAGCGCGCACGACAGAGCCTGCAACTCCCAGCTTTATTGCGTCTTCTTTCGACAACACGGCCACGCCTTCCGTCCTCTGCCGGAAAAGCGGCATGTTATAGAAAATATCCTCGTATTCTTTGAGGCGCTTCTGGAAATATCTCATCTGCCTTAAGCACCGTTCCTTAAAACCATCTGGTATGTCGTTTCTGACGCCGCCAGGGATGTTGAAAGCGTGCGTCACCCTTGCGCCAGTGAGCACTTCTAGCAGGTCTATAAAGAGCTCTCTGTCGCCGGTGGGCCACATGAACATCGTGGAATGCCCAAGGAAAATGCCGTAGATTGCCAGCCAGTACAACGTGTAGACTTGACGGTTGAGCTCCGACGCAAGCGCCCTTATGTATTGTCCGCGCCGGGGAACTTCGATTCCAGCGAGCTCTTCAATTGCAAGGCTGTAGGAATAGGTGATGTTTGAAGAATCGTGGATTACGGGTCTCTCAAGATGCGGAATGTTCTGGATCACGTTTCGGTATTCGCACATTTTTTCCTCCCCTCGGTGGACGTAACCTGGGTCAGGGTCGCAGTAGACGATGTAGTCACCGTCTACCTTGACCGTAAATCGAAAGTGGCCGGAGCCTGGGTGCTGAGGACCAACACTAAGCGTCATCAGCCGGTCCTCTTCAGACTCTCTTACTATCTGCAGGCCCAATTTTTTTGACTCTTCAAACTTGTCTTCTAGGCTTGTCATGCTATCTCCCCTTTATCCTGAAATCTTTTCTGAGCGGCGGAATGTCTGCCCAATCTTCAGGAAGCAGGAACCTCTCGTTCCTCGGATGACCCTCGAAATAGACGCCCAGCATCTCAAATGTTTCCCTCTCGTGGTACTCCACACTTTTGTAGACATTAATTAACGTTGGGAGCCGGGCATCGTCTCTGCTTGTTCTGGCAGTAAGCGACAGGATGTGCGCGCCAAGGTCTTCGCGCGTGTACGAGCCAAGGTGGTAAATGACTTCGATCTGGTTTTCCTTTGGATAGTCTGTGCCCCCGGCGGACTCGGCGTGATCAAACCCCATGCTGTCGCGCAAAAATGTTGCGACTTCGACAATGTCGCGCGGCTCCACTTGTATCTTTATCCTTAGAGGCTTTACGAAAATTACTTTGATCGATTCTCCAAACTTTTTCTTTATCTCCTCCACAAGCCCCTTCTCAAACGGCGGGGCTTCAGGCTCTTTCTTTGGAGGCGGCGCCCCGGCGGCTGGTTTTGGTGCAGCCGGTACAGGCAGCTTGTCTGGTGTCGGGGGATTCTCGGTAGACTTTTGTGAGCTGGCGGCCATCTTTTTTGGCTCGTCATTGTTTGCGCTCATGCTACTTTATCTTTGACCTTTTGATCTTTTCCTGCAACAACATAGTCCCTTGGATAAGTGTCTCAGGTCTTGGAGGACAGCCAGGCACGTATACGTCTACTGGCACGATTCCATCGACGCCCGGAAGCACGTTGTACGAATCGATGTAGAGCCCGCCAGTGATGGCGCAAGCACCCATTGCTATCACGTACTTTGGTTCCGGCATCTGGTCATAGACCATCCTCAACCTTGGGGCCATTTTTCTTGTCACTGTACCTTGCACCACTATAAGGTCGCATTGCCGTAGAGAGCCGAATGCTTCGATAATGCCGAACCTTTCGACATCGTATCTTGGTCCCGAAGCCGCTCCAAACTCGACGCTGCAGCATGCAGTTTCAAGGTGCACAGGCCAGAGTGACCAGATTCTGCCCCAGTTTATGGCATAGCCAAGCGGCGCATCCAGCGCTTTTAC